>CAJUGL010000063.1 GCA_910586515.1 uncultured Acetatifactor sp. | reverse complement strand
GTTAGGCTATTTGCCCAAAGACGCTATCTTGTATTTGTTGTTTCATAAAGTATACTTTTTGGTTTTTACCAAAAATCCCGTTCAAAGCCATTAAAAATGCCGGAATTCCGCTCTCTCGGAATCCCGGCATAGTGTTTTTTCGTTTTATTTTTATATTAGAAAATGTTTAGTTATTGTTCACAATTCCTTCAACTTACAATGAACAGCAAAGTCCTGAATTATACCAATATTTCTATTTTACAGCCCCCGATTCTCTACCAGAACCCGATGCAGCGACTCCTCCATCTCCTCATATCCGGAAAACCATTCTTCTCCAATGACCAGGACAGGCAGGGATGTACCCTCCGGTATCCCCAGCTGAACAGCCCTCTCTGCATACCTTTCCTTACAGGAGGCCATAAACACATTGTAAGTGACAATCTCCACCTCCAGACCTTCCTTTTCCACAGGCGATATGCATCTGTTGTACAATGCGTAAAAATCCGCGTCCCCCTCGCAGGAAGCGCATACATTCTCATAATAGAACTCCACCTGCAGTGGTCCGTCAGTCCTGCCGCAGGCCGACTTCATTCCCTCCAGAACCTGCTCCATATAGCCGGATAATGTATGCTTCAGCTCCTGTACTTCCGCCTCCGTCCAGTACTCTTCCGGATCTGTCAGATCATGGGTGTCCTTTGATGTCTCATAATCATTGCCGATCAGATTCCCGTCTATATGAAAAGATACATTGGGCACATAAATCCATTGCTCGCCTGTGTCGGTATATTGAAGATATCCATCCAACTGATCGATCAGTTCATAATACCTGTCCATATCATTTTCTTTTACTTCTTTGGTATTGCAGTACCAGATCTCCCGGATGCCCTTTTCCAGGGCTGTCTCATTTAGATAGGGAACATAGGCCTGGCACCAGCCGCATTCCGGGTAGCCCAGGTAGACGATTCCCGTTCCGCTCCGCATCAGGTCCAGTACCTCCTCCACACTCCTGTATACGAAGACATTGTCTTCCGTAACCTGGGAATATTCCTCTGCAAAACGAGCTGCGTCATCCCCGGTTCTGCCGCAAGCCATCTTCCACGCAAAACAGGCCGCAGTCCCCAGAAAAGCAATGCATCCGATGAGGATAATCATTTTCATATTTTTTGTTTTTTTCATCCGTATCCATCCCCGATTTCCGCTTTATCGCATTCATTCTATCCTTAGCAAAAGAACTGCCTTGCAAAGACAGTTCCCACCTCTTACATTTTAAATTTCGGATAATTCTATTCATTCTTGTTCCAACAGCCTATTGACATTGACCGTAGGTAAAATTAAAGGAGTTACGTTCGCATTTGATGTAAATGAAGAAACCAGCGCTCTCACATATGGAAATAAAATAGCAACAGCATTTTTCCCGTATTGACTGATTTTATCTTCTTGCTGATCAAAATTGCTTTCAAAATATCCCTCAACTTCATCCTGTTCCTGACCACATCTCTTCAATTTTTCAAAGTCAGAAAAACATTTCATCTGATATTCGCTCATTGATTTAATTCTTGAGCCGCCTGTGTTAAAATCATAAATAGGAAAACATGCTTGAATAAACGCTCTTCCCTCTGTATTTTTTCTCTATTTCTTTAAAAGCCATACAATGTTCCGGGTTATCAAGATTGAAAATCCTTTCCACATTGTATTCCACCTCTACCTCCAATATAGAATATTTCTTCAATAATTCTTCTTCCTCTTTCTCCTTCTCATGCCGCTCCTTTTCTGTTCCATGGTACATCACCTTCTAAAATCCCCTTTTATTGTATGCATACAAACACATAAAATTATACTACATAATTCCGATTCCTTTCAACTGCCAATTTTGCTATTTTCACAACCTCAGCCGATCAGGCGGGACTTAGGTTTCTCCCATTTTCACCAGCTTGGCCGCCTGATCGGCGGAAATGCATGCATCCAGAATCTCCTGGATATCCCCGTTCATCACCTTGTCCAGTTTGTAGATAGTCAGGCCGATGCGGTGATCCGTGACACGTCCCTGGGGAAAATTGTAGGTCCTTATCTTCTCGGAGCGATCTCCCGTGCCGATCTGGCTGCGGCGCAGCTCCGCCTCCGCATCATGCCGCTGCTGCTGCTCTATGTCGTAGAGCTTGGCCTTCAGCAGAGCATATGCCTTGGCCTTGTTCTGGAGCTGCGATTTCTCGGTCTGGCTGTACACCACGATGCCCGTGGGATAATGGGTCAGCCGCACTGCGGAATCCGTTGTATTCACACACTGACCGCCGTTTCCGGAAGCCCGCATCACATCCACGCGGATGTCCTTCTCGTCGATCATAATGTCAATATCCTCGTCCACCTCAGGCATCACTGCCACACTGATGGTGGATGTATGGATACGCCCGCCGCTCTCCGTCTCCGGCACCCGCTGTACACGGTGGACACCGCTCTCATATTTCATTTTGGAATAAGCGCCCTGTCCCGTAATGACAAACTGCACTTCCTTCATGCCGCCGATGCCGATCTCGTCCACATTCATGGTCTCCACCTTCCACCTCTGGCTTTCCGCATAATGCACATACATCCGGTAAATCTCTGCGGCAAACAGGGCGGCCTCGTCCCCTCCGGCGCCTGCGCGGATCTCTACGATTACATTCTTCTCGTCATTGGGGTCCTTGGGCAGAAGCAGTATCTTCAGCTCCTGTTCCAGCTCCTCAGAGCGCTTTTTCCCCTCGTTCAGCGTCTCCTTAAGCATATCCCGCATCTCTTCATCGTTTTCCTCCTCCAGCATGGCCAGAGAGTCCTCGATATCCTGTGCACATTTCTTATATTCCGTATATGTGTTTACGATAGGCGTCAGATCGCTCTGCTCTTTCATCAGCTTACGGAAACGTTCCTGATTCCCCGTTACCGTAGGCTCGTGAAGCTCACCCATAATCTCCTCAAAGCGAATCAACAAATCTTCTAATCTGTCAAACATAATTTTCCTCACCTTCCCGCATCAACCCTGCACCTTATTGCCATAAGCGGCGAATCCGTGAATAGCCGCCGTTTTCCTGCAGTCGCCGCCGGTTCATTCAAATCTCCATGTTCCGTATACTACTCTGTCCAGCCCGGCATAATCCTTCACCACCTGTACATCCAGAAAACCGGCTTCCCTAAGCAATGCGCTTACCGACTCCCCCTGATCATACCCGATCTCCAAAAACAGCATGCCTCCGCCGTAAAGATACTCCCCGCTTTCAGCCGCTATTCTGCGGTAAAAGGCAAGGCCGTCCTCTCCGCCGTCCAGAGCAAGCACCGGCTCATGTTCTCTGACCTCCGGCATCAGCGTCGGAATTACGTCACGGACAATATACGGCGGATTAGACACAATAATATCAAATTTACCCGCAATCCCGGCAAAGAGATCACTTCTGACAAAACGGACTCTCCCCTCCCCGGCAGCGCCCTGTCCGCTCCCCGGACAGTTCTCCCGTTCGGCACCTTCTCCTGCCTGAGCGAACTCCTGTCCGTCTCCGGCCAGCGCCTCTCTGCCCAGCAGCCTCTCCGCATTCCGCCGTGCCACAGCCAGGGCATCCTCCGAAATATCCGCTCCAACCCCCTGACAATCATTGGAATAATGCAGGAGACTCACCAGAATACACCCTGAACCCGTACACAGATCCAATACCTTCATGCCGTCGTGAAGATTCCGCAGCACTTCCTCCACCAGATTCTCCGTATCCTGCCTGGGAATCAGCACCCGTTCGTCCA
This sequence comes from uncultured Acetatifactor sp., assembly GCA_910586515.1. GTDB lineage: Bacteria > Bacillota > Clostridia > Lachnospirales > Lachnospiraceae > Acetatifactor. Next base: position 14,824 of record CAJUGL010000063.1, on the reverse strand, counting down.
CAGAGAAAGTCAGCCCCATAAACTCCTGCTCCCCGGTCAGATGCTGCAGCGGGATTCTCTTCTTTCTCCTTTTGATCAATCCCTCATAATTCCTCGTCTGACAGGCCTCCAGCATTCTGTCTCCATGCGCCAGCAAGTCATTGCGGTTCGTCCCGCAGACATGCTCCAGCAAAAGCCTAGCCTCCAAACCGGCTTCCTCAATTCCTGCCTCAAGCAGTTCCTGCTCTCCCCGGCGATACATCTCTCCGTAGGTCATAATGCATCCTCTGCCGCCGCTATGCTCTCATCTCCGTTTTCCTCTTCTTCGTCTTCATCCATTTCATATCCGAATTTTTCGGCAAGATATCCTTTCCAGTCAAAGACGGCCTCCACCGCGGAAATCGCCACCTCCACCATATCTCTGTCCGGCTCCTTGGTGGTCATGCGCTGAATCGCCATACCGGGCGCGGAAATCAGTTGGACGACAATGTTGTCCGATCGACCGGCCAACCGAATAATCTCATAGGAAATTCCGGCCACAACCGGCATCAGCAATATGCGAAGACCTACCCTTGCCGCCGGGTTTTCCACCCGAATGAAAAAAAACAGAACAATGCTCACAAACAAGACAAAAAACAGAAAACTGGTGCCGCATCTCTTATGAAGCCTGGAACTGCGCATGGCATTGTCCACAGTCAAAGGTCTGCCCTTTTCAATACAATTTATGCATTTATGCTCTGCGCCGTGGTAACGGTACAGCCGCCTGATATCCTTCATGGCGCTTATTCCCCACACGTACAGGATAAAGATCAAAATGCGCATGCCCCCTTCGATAATCGTCATCAGAGACTGGTTGCGGATATACCCTTTCAGCAGAGAAGTCAGATAATAAGGCAGCACCACAAAAATCCCCAGCGCCAGCACAATCGAAATGCAGGTAACCAGGGTAGTCATTATTTTGTCTCCCGCTCCGCTTTCCGCTTTGCCCGTTTCTTCCTCCTCTTCTTCGGCATAAAAAGATGCCGATAAATTCAGGCAACGGGTTCCCAGAATCATGGAATCCACAAAATTAAACACACCCCTGACAAAAGGCAATTCCTTTACCCTCTTTCCCCCAAGCACACCTGTATAATTATCCACCTCCACGGAGATCCCTCCGTCCGGCCGCCTCACCGCAACGGCATACTTCTCCTTATTCTTCATCATGACGCCTTCCAGCACGGCCTGTCCGCCAATGCCGGAATACCGGCTGCATTTTTTCTTTGTCATAAACGCCTCCCTGAGAGCTCTGTATTTCCACAACAGTTCAGACAGCCCCTCCCGCCGTGTCAAAATTGCGCAGGGCGCCCGCCACCCTGCAGGTTTCGCGGAATTTCCGGACAAATCTGACTTTTCCATGTGACGAAAAAGGTTGAGATATATGTACCTCAACCTTTCCACTGTTTCCTATTTAACGCCGTATTTTCTGTTGAACTTCTCAATACGTCCGTCAGCCCTTGCCGTCTTCTGCTGGCCGGTATAGAACGGATGGCACTTAGAGCAGATTTCTACGTGAATCTCCGGCTTCGTGGACCCGGTCACAAAAGTATTCCCACAGTTGCAGGTTACGGTTGCCTGATAGTACTTAGGATGGATTCCTTCCTTCATCTCATTTCACCTCTCTATAATAATTACACAGCCTTTGCAGCAGATGCCCTATCGGCCGCGCAATCACAGTATTATTTGTCGTTCACATCCGCACTGCTTATGGAACCACAAACAGCGTGTTTATTGTAGCACAAGGACGGCGCAGTTGCAAGTCTTATTTTAAATAAATTTCATTCTAAATGAATTTATTTCTTTTTACCATTTGCACAAATTCATTGTTGTTCCTGGTTCTTGCAAACATATCCAGAATGCGGTCAGTAGCCTCGTCCGATTTTAATCCGTTCAAAGCCTTGCGCATGATATTGATCGCATCCAGCTCTTCCGGACTCAACAGCAGATCTTCCCTCCGGGTTCCGGATTTCGCCAGGTCAATAGCCGGGAAAATCCTTTTCTCCGAGAGTTTCCGGTCAAGAATCATTTCCATATTGCCTGTACCCTTGAATTCCTCGTAAATCACATCGTCCATCTTACTGCCCGTGTCCACCAGGGCCGTTGCCAAAATGGTCAGGCTTCCTCCCTCCCGCATGTTCCTGGCCGCGCCGAAGAAACGTTTGGGCATGTGCAGCGCAGCAGGGTCAAGACCGCCCGAAAGCGTACGCCCGCTGGGCGGTACTACCAGGTTATAAGCCCTGGACAGACGGGTAATGCTGTCTAACAGGATAACCACATCCTTCTTGTGCTCCACCAGGCGCTTCGCTCTTTCAATGGTCATCTCAGATACCCGTTTGTGATGTTCCGGCAATTCATCGAAGGTGGAATAAATCACCTCCACATTAGTGCCCATAATGGCCTCCTTGATATCCGTCACTTCCTCCGGACGTTCGTCAATGAGCAAAATAAGCATATGCATCCTCGGATTGGTCCGCAGAATGGATTTGGCCACTTCCTTCAGCAGAGTCGTCTTACCTGCCTTCGGCGGGGATACGATCATGCCTCGCTGGCCTCTGCCCACCGGACTCACCAGATCCATGACCCGCATGGCTACGCTGCAGCCGGCCGTCTCCAGCCGAATCCTTTCGTTGGGAAAAATAGGGGTCATGTCCTCGAAAGCCTTACGTTTCATTGCCTCATCAATGGTATACCCGTTAATGGTGCGGATAAAGAGCAATGCACTGAATTTCTCCTGCTGAGTCTTGATCCTCTTATTGCCGCGAAGAATATCCCCTGTCTTTAAACCGAAACGGCGTATCTGGCTGGGCGCCACATATACATCGTTCTCTCCCGGCAGATAATTCTCACAGCGGATAAACCCGTAGCCGTCCGGCATTACCTCTAAAATACCGCTGGCCTCCTCACCGCTGTCAAGCTCTTTCGGATAAGTCTTCTCATCATAAACTTCGTTGGTCCGGCCTGTCCTCTGGGGAACGCCGCCGGGAGCCTGGGCTGGAGCGGGAGCCGCCGAAACCGGCGCAGGCGCGCTCCCTGCCGCCGCTTCCGCAATCTCCTCGGTCTTCTGCTGCACACTCTCGCTCTGAGGCGTCGCCTCCGCCTTATAACTGCTCTCGTTCATCACCGCGCTCTGTGTCGTTCTCTGGGGCGGTGTATTTTTCGTATTTGTAACAATACTGCGCTTACGCGCGGGCCTAGACATATTTTCGGCAGCATCCTGTGCTTCCTCACTCTTCGCAGAGCTATCCTCCTGTCTCTTAACCCTTTCATCCTCTGCCAACATGGCCTCCACTATCTCAGCCTTTTTCATGCTAGATGTACCCTTCAGCCCACGCGCTTTTGCAAGCTCTTTCAGCTGTACAAGTGCCAGTGATTCATACTTTTCTTTCATAAATTCCTCCTGTCGTCTATGGTCTCTTAACTAATACGGGGAGCACAGCCTGATTCGTCATTGACATGCTGCCTTGATACATGATGAATATCATGCGTTGCTATCATTATAATACAATTTTACTAAAATAGGAAGCCCCAATTTTACTCCCGTTAAAACCCGGAAATGGCAAAGCAGTGAAAAGCAACATGAATTGTCCGGAAAAACTTGCGAACCGCCGAAATCTATTATATGATACAGATGGGATGAAAAACGGCAATGTCAAAATTCCCGGCAAACCACGGAAAGGACGAAAGTGAAATGTTGCAGGATCCTCTCACCCTTTACAAACTGATCGTATTGTATATGCTGGACAGGGTTACTTTTCCCCTGACCAACGCGCAGGTCAGCGACTATATCCTGGAAAAAGAATACACGAATTATCTCACGCTCCAGCGGGTCATCAACGAACTGAACGACGCCCGGATGATCTCCTCTGAGACCATCCACAACCGCACCCATCTGTCCATCACCGCAGAGGGCCGGGAGACGCTGCTCTTTTTTCAGAATCGCATAAATTACAAAATAAAACGGGATATCGATAATTACTTTCTGGAAAACGAATATGTTCTCCGCAACGAAGTGTCTGTGCTGGGCGATTATTATTACAGAGCAAAGACAGGGGAATATGAGGCGCATCTGGTGGCAAAAGACAATAACATTAATCTGGTGGACATCAGACTGTCTGTACCGACAGAAGAACTGGCCGAATCCATCTGCGACAAATGGCAGCACAGGAATCAGGAAATCTACCAATACCTGGTGGGACAGCTTTTCTAATCCTGTCCCGCTCCGGTTCCGTCCGCCTCTCTCCTGATTCTCGCCATATGCTCCCGGATCTTCACTTCGTAACCGCTGCCGGATGGTCTGTAGAATTCCTTTCCATCCAATTCATAAGGAAGATACCGCTGCTTTACATAATGGTTCGGATACTCGTGAGCGTATTTGTAGCCGGTTCCCCGCCCCAGCCTGGCCGCTCCCTTGTAATGAGCATCCTGCAGATGGGCGGGAATAGGCAGATTGCCCGTCCGTCTTACCTCCTCCATCGCGGCAAAGACAGCCTCGCAGGAGGTGTTGCTCTTCGGCGCGCAGGCTACATAAATGGCTGCCTGGGCCAGAATAATCTGCGCTTCCGGCATGCCGATGCGCTCTACGGCGAGAGAGGCGTTTGCGGCCACAACCAGAGCCTGGGGATCCGCATTCCCCACATCCTCCGCAGCGCATATCATGATCCTCCTGGCCACAAATGCCACGCTTTCCCCCGCATACAGCATTCTGGCCAGATAATATACCGCAGCGTCCGGATCAGAGCCCCGCATACTCTTAATGAAGGCGGAAACGGTATCATAATGATTATCTCCTGATTTGTCATATCGGGCAGCCCGCTTCTGGATGCATTCCTGAGCCACCTCCAGCGTAATATGAATCTTTCCGTCCCCGCTGCGGCCCGTGCTCATGACTCCCAGCTCTATGGCGTTCAGCGCATGTCTGGCATCTCCGCCGGAGATATCCGCCAAAAAGTCCAGAGCATCATCGTCAATGACCGCGTCATATGCGCCCAGCCCTCTGTCCTGGTCATACACGGCTTTCTGCAAAAGCTCCCTTACCGCCTCCATGGGAATGGGCTTCAGCTCAAAAATAATCGACCGGGACAGCAATGCCCCATTCACCTCAAAATAGGGATTCTCCGTAGTCGCCCCGATCAGAATCACGGTTCCGTCCTCCACAAAGGGAAGAAGGTAGTCCTGCTGGGCTTTGTTGAACCGGTGAATCTCATCAATGAAAAGAATAGTGCGTTTCCCGTACATTCCCTGCACTTCCCCGGCCCTTTCCACCACCTGCTCCATATCCTTTTTCCCGGCCACGGTAGCATTGATCTGGGTAAATTCGGCGCTGGTGGTACTGGCGATCACCTTGGCCAGCGTAGTCTTCCCTGTGCCCGGCGGCCCATAGAAAATGACGGAACTTATCTTATCCGCCTTAATCGCCCGATACAGCAGCTTATCCTTCCCGATAATGTGCTCCTGCCCCACCACCTCGTCCAGCGTCCTGGGACGCATCCTGGCTGCCAGAGGAGCTTCCTTCTCCATATTGCTGTTCCGCATGTAATCAAATATATTCATGTCCATTATATTGTCACTTTCCCCTGCCGCAATCCTTCCAATCAGCGCTTCAGATACACTTCATTCTCATGGACAGTCACGGAACCGAGACTTCTCAGAAAACTGGATATCCTGCTGTATCCGAATTGTTTGAAATCCAGCTGCTTGTACTTCTTGTGCAGCTCGTCATTCAGGCTGGCCAGATTCTCCACCATGCCGCCGTTCTTCTCAATCATATGGCAGATCTCCCTCTCCAGCTCCTCCTTGGTCAAAGTGGAGCTGCGTTCCACATAATACTGATTGCTGATTTTCTTCACATGAAGATCCTGCAGCTCCTGGTCAATCATGGTACTCAGCTTGGAATAACCGTAATTCCGCACATCAAAATCCGTAAACTTGTCATTCAGGCGATTGCCCAGCTGCGCCAGATCAACCTGTCTTCCCCCGTTTTCATTGATCAGAGCCAAAATCACCTGCCGCACCTCTGCCAGCGAAGTTACGTTCTGGACCTCGGCGGACGCCGTATCCATAATACCGCCTTCCGCACCTGCCTTGACATTCTTCTCTCCTCCGAAACTTCTGCCTTCCACGACATTTCCTGTCCCCGCGGCAATTCCCATCTCAAGATTCTGCTCCGCCACCAGATTCAGGTGAATAAATTTGTTGCAGGCCCGGGTAAGCGCCAGCGGAGTCTTCGACTCTCCCATCCCCAATACAAACATATTCTCTTCTCTCAGGCGCATGGCCAGCCTGGTGAAATCGCTGTCGCTGGTAACCAGACAGAAACCCTGAACCTTATTTTTATAGAGAATATCCATGGCGTCGATCACCATTGCCATATCGGTGGCATTTTTTCCCGTGGTATAAGAAAACTGCTGTACAGGCATGATAGAATGCTCCAGAAGAAGAGCCTCCGACCAGCCGTTCCCTTTAGACCAGTTTCCATATATACGCCGGTAACTGGTCATACCGTATTTCTCCAGTTCCTCGAATATGGTAACCGCATACTTTGAACTGATATTGTCAGCGTCAATCAGCACTGCGAACTGCATTTTTTCATTGGACATTGATTCCATGATTTCTTCCATGTCTACTCCTAACCGCCCGCCCTGCAGGCATACAACAGAATACCCTTCAACACTAAAAGTCTCAAATTGCAATTATCAAACAAATTTAGGACTGCAGGGACACCCTGCTGCCCACTCCGTCCCTGTCTCTGTACTTGGTGACCACGATCTTCTTGTCAATCCGTTCTTTCAGCTCGCTCACATGAGAGATTATCCCCACCAGCCGATTCCCCTCCGTGAGCTGCTGCAGAGCTCTCATGGCCTGTCCCAGGGCCTCCTCGTCCAGAGAGCCGAATCCCTCGTCCACAAACAGAGAATCCATACGCACGCCCCCGGAGCAGGACTGAATCTCGTCCGCAAGCCCCAGGGCAAGGGACAGGGATGCCTGGAATGATTCGCCTCCGGAGAGCGTCTTCACACTCCTCTCCGTGGCATTATAATGATCCACCACTGCCAGTTCCAGGCCTGACTTCTTTGCAAGGCTGTCTGCCTCCTGCTGCCTTTTCAATTCATACTGCCCGCTGCTCATGGTCAGCAGACGCAGATTCGCCCTGCGGATGATTCTGTCGAAATAGGTCATCTGGACATAGGTCTCCAGCCCGATCTTCTGCTTCCCGTTTAAGGTTCCGTTGGCCGTGTCCGCCAGGGAACGCATCCACATATACCGCTTTTCCACGGCTGAAATCTTCTCCCTCTGTCCCCTGACTTTCCGGAGAATATCTCTGTTTCCGGAAAGGGCCGTGTATCGCAGATCCCGCGCTGCCCCCTGTTCTCTTTTTTCCCGCTGCCATCTCTCCCGTCTCTCCAGAACCTCTTTCTCGTCCGCACTGCCCGCTTCCCCTGCCTGGGCAAGCTGTTTATTCAGGGTGTCAATTGCCGCGGCGATCCGCTCGTTCCTGGTACGACACTCTCTGCAGCCCTCTTCCGCTGCCCTGAGCGTCTCTTCCAGCTCTGCCTTCCTGCTTTGGAGGCCGCGTATTCTCTCCTCCGCCTCCCCCTTTGATCTGCCGCCGAGCAGCTCCTGAAGGGCTGCGATTCTCTCTCTGCGGGCATCCTCCTCCGCAGTCCTTCTCGCCAGCAAAATCTCGGCTTTCCGAATTTCTTCCGCCAAATACCCTATCTGCTCCTCCTGACCGGGAATTCGCCGCTCCAGATTCTCCCGTCTCGCCAGGTCTTCCCTGTTCCGCCGGATATCCTCCTCCAGAAGAGCCAGCCGTCCCGCCAGCACCTCCGCAGCCCGGAGAGCCAGCGCCGAAAGTTCGTTTTCCCGCGATTCTTTTATCCGTTTTTCGTTCACCCGTAAACCGGAACCGCTTCCGTCCTCCGGAGCCACAGACCGGGCAGTTTCCTCCCACAAACGGCAGACCGCCTGCAAAGCCTCCCTGAGATGGGCCGTCCATTCCGCTTTCCTGCTGCTGATTCCCGCCAAGGTCTTCTCCTTTTCCCCCAGCGCCTCTTTCACCTCGGCCAGCTGTTCCTCCTGCTGCCTGCAGCGAACGCTCAGCTCCTCCCTGAGAGCAATATCCTTTCCGATTACCTTCTCCCAATGCCTCAGCTCACGGACATATCCTTCCGTCCTGTCCCCCGGCCCCGACATTTCCGTCCTTCTCTCACCGGACTCCTCCTGCAGGTTCCCCGGAGTCAGGATCTGTCTCCAGCTTTCCAGCGCTCTGTCCGCCTCGCCCATGATTTCCCGGGTTTTCAGCTCTTCCTCCTCCAGCTGTCTTCCCGCGGCTTCTCTCAGTCCCTGCACATTTGCCGCGCTCTCCCTGCACTGGGCCGCCTGTTCATCCAGACGCTGCTTCTCCTGCTCTGCTTCTTCCGCCCTTTTCTCCAGATCCGCAAGATGCCTGCGATTAGCCTCCGCTCTCTCCAGCAATTCCCTGTACCGACTTTCTTCTTCCTGCAGACAGGCCTCTATTTTCCGCGCGCCGGCCTCCGTATATTTTTTCCCGTTATCAAAAAAATCCCGCGCCAAAAGAAACAGCTCCCCTCCGGCGGCTTCCTCCCCCTGCCGCTCCGAAGCCAAAAGCTCCTCCATAAATTTCTCCCATTGTCTCTGCCTCTCCCCATACCGCTCTTCTGCCGTACGAAAATCCAGCAAAGCCTTCTGGCGCGCCTGTTCCAGAACCTCCTGCTCCTTCTCCGTCTCTTTCAGCAGCTTGTCCAGTTCCTTTTTGCGTCTGCGTTTCTCCTGATTCAGGGAAATTTCCTGCCCCAGCTTCTCCTTCATAGCCCTGACGGCGGCTCCGGTCTCTGATGCTGTCCGCCGCAGCGCTTCCAAATTGGGAACCTCCCCATCTGACCGCCCGGACAGAACGTCTCCCTCCTCTTCCTGCCCTGCCGTCTCCTGTTCCGCAAGCCCCAGCATGTCCTTCAGCGCCCGGGCCATTTCCCAGGCATACCGCTCCTGCTCCCGCAGCTGACTGCCCAGAAGGCCGGCCATTTCACTGAGGCACTCCGTCCTGGACTCAGCCGCGGACAATTCGCCCTTTCCGGCCTCCAGAGTCTCCTTTTCCGGCACTGCCTCCGGAACCGGCGCAGGATGGGGATGATTCAGCGAACCGCAGACCGGACAGGCAGTCCCCTCTTCCAGTCCCCGGGCAAGCAGGCCTGCCTGGGCATCCAGAAACAATTGTTCCATCTTTCTGCAGCGCTCCCCCAGACGCGCCTTCTCCTCCGCCGCCGCCCGGTAGGCCTCTCTGGCACCAAGAAGCTCTTTCTGCTGCTCTTCCATCTGCTCTATCTGGTCAGAAAGCCTCTTTCCGGCCTTTTCCGCCTCCTGAAGCCTTTCTCCCCGCTGCGTCAGAACCAGCCCCTCGGACTCCGCATCTCCTATCTCTTCCCATTCTTCGTTGTATATTTTTCGTTTTTCCGCGCAAGCCTCCGCCTTGTCACAGACCGAATTGCGTTTTTCCTCCAGACGAATGTATATCTGTCCGGATTCTGTCAGTTCCCGGGAGTACTCTCCAAATAATCTGCATCTCTCCTGCGCCTTCTCCACTCTGTGGCGGAGAACAACGGCTTTCTCTCCTATGCCTTTTAATTTGTCCAGTTCCCGGCTGCGGCTTTCCGCCTCCCTGCGCAGATTTTCCCCCCTGTCTGCCAATTTATCCAATTCCCTGCGCAGTTCCGCCTCCTGAGCCGATGCCTTTTCTCTCTCCCTGTCCAGCCTTTCCAGGGCTGATCTCTGACGCTCCAGCCTTTTCCGCATATCCTGCGCCGCAGACAGCATTCCCTCTCGATTGCCCAGAGCCTCTCCCCTGCTTCTGTTCTCCCGAATCTCCGCAGAAAGCGTCTCCACGGTCTCCCGGCCTTCCTCAATCGCTTTTTCTGTCTCGCGCTGCCGCGCCTGCTCCCGGGAAAACCGCTCCGCCTGCCCCTGCAGTTCTTCCTTCCGGCTGCTGATCTCTTTGTGCCGGCTTTCCAGGCGCTCTTTCACCTCACCTGCTCCTGCCAGAAGCCTGAGGCTCTCCCTGTCCTTTGCCAGTTCTGCCTCCGCCCGGGACTTTTCAAGGGAAATCTCCTCCTTATGTCTGCCTTCGCCGGCAAGCTCCAGCTCTCCCGCTTCCAGGGATTTCCGCTCGGCCTCCAGCCTGTCGAATTTCTCCAGATTCCCCTGTTCCTCACGAATCTGCTCCTGCAGCACGGCACACTCGCCGCTGTTTTCCTTCGCCTCCCGGAAAGCAGCCTCCCGCTCCGCAAGCTCCTTCTGCAGTTCCTGCTGCATGGCCCGATTCTCCGAAAGAGCAGTCTGCTGCGCTCTCAGATGCCGAATATTTCCCAGAAGCTGATCTTCCGCGCGGATTTTCCCGTCCAGCTTTTCCAGTTCCCCGTCCAAAGCCGCCAGGGCTTTCTCATCCTCCAGACACAGCTCCTCCAGCAGTTCCATGCCCTCTTCCACCCTGCCGTCAAAACCCTCCTGCCGCAGCTCTCTCAGCTGCCGCGCGGGTCCTGCATCTCCGCCGGCTTCGCAGCTAATTCCGTCCATGTACTGACTGATGCTTCTCTTCAGCTCATCGTACTCATCCTTCCTCTGCTTTACCTCGGCTTTCAGCCCCTCCTGCAGGCTCTGGTAAAGCCCGGTATTAAAAATCTGCCGGAATATTTTCCCCCGCTCCTCCGTTCCCGCCAGCAGAAGCTTCTGAAAATCTCCCTGAGCAATCATGGCAATCTGAGTAAACTGCCTGCGGTCCAGACCCAACAGCTCCGTTACCGCTCTGCTGACGTCCTTCGCTTTTGTCACCGGCGGACGGCCGTCCGGATAAAAGAATTCAGCCTCCGCCTTCTGCGTCGTATAACCGCTCCCTCTTCCCTTGGGGCGCTCATATTCCGGATTCCGCTTTATTCTATACTCTTTTCCGTTATACAAAAAGGTAAATTCCACATATGTACGGATATCATCCCCGGCATACTTACTGCGGAACATGTCCGGCTTACGCACATCCCCGCTGGCCTCCCCATACAGGGCAAAAACAATGGCGTCAAATATTGTCGTCTTTCCCGCCCCGGTATCCCCCGTGATCAGATAAAGCCCGTGTCCTCCAAAGCTGTCAAAATTAATTTCCGTCCGGTCCGCGTAAGGCCCGAACCCACTCATGATAAGTTTAACCGGTTTCATGCTGTTCTCCTGTCATCCATTGGGCGTCTCAACTCATTCGGCAAAATAATCTGCGGGGACCTTCAGCCGAGACTTTCTGATTTCAGCCTCTTGATAAGTCCGGAGATAAACTCGGCCTGTTCCCCGCTCATGGGCTGATTGTTCTGCAGCTCATAAAATTCCCCGAACAACTCCAGCTCGGACTTCCGTTCACCTTCCTCTGCCGCTTCCACCATTCTATCCTGCCTTGTGCGGCTGTTGTCATAAACCAGCCGCATCAGATTCGGGTAAACCGTGCGCAGCCTCTGCAGGCCGTCCGGAATATCCTCCTCATCCGTCAAAGTAATCTGCAGATAATCCTCCGTATCCGTCTCCCGGTAAAAAGTCTTTGACATCACTTCCGCATAAGTCCCTCTGATCTTCCGCATATCACGAAGGGGCAAAAGGGGCTCCGTCGAAAGCATGATTTTCCCCTTCTCCCCCATTTCCAAAACGGTTACGGATTTCTCCTGCTCCGCCTCGGAAAAAGAGTATTTCAAAGGCGTGCCGCAGTAACGCACAGTCTCGCGCCCCACGGACTGAGGACTGTGAATATGCCCCAGAGCCACATAGTCAAAACGCTCAAAAACTTCCGCGTCCACATTGTCCAGTCCGCCCACAGCCACCTCCTCGGAGTCGCAGCGCCCGGCCCCGGTGACAAATTGATGCGCCACAAGCACATTCCTTTTTTCCGGATTCGCTGCCATACGGTTCACCGCAGTCTCCACCGCCTCCTGATAGCTCTCCGGCGCTTCCGCCGCGCCTTCTCTTCCCAGGACATGGCGCACCACCGCAGGCTTCACAAAAGGCAGCAGAAAGACATGAATCTCTCCGTACTCATCCCTCAGCGTTATTTCCTCCGCCTCTCCGTTGTATACCGGAGACATATATACGCCCCTTCCCTGCATCAGCCTGGCCCCGAAGGCAATCCGCTCCGGAGAGTCATGATTGCCGCTGACAGCCAGCACCGTTACGCCCCTGTCCGCCAGCCCTGTCAAAAATCCGTCAAACAGCTGGACGGCTTCCGCTGAGGGCACAGGCTTGTCATAGATATCCCCTGCAATCAGCACTGCTTCCGCCGAAACCCTGTCCGCTGTGGTCAAAATCTGATTTAACATATATTTTTGATCTTCTATCATGGAAAATTCATTGATCCGCTTTCCCAAATGAAGGTCAGAAATGTGCAGAAATTTCATAGCTACCCTCTTTTTGTATCCTTTTTTTGATAAATATTTTAATCATCCTCCTCACTTCCGCCGCCCTCAAAAAGCCTTCTGAGCAGGTGATAAATCCCCCTGAACACGGAAAAAATCAGGAACATGCTGATAAATCCCAATACGCCGAACATAATATCGGCAAAATCCATGGTTCCCGTATTTGTGACCCTCTGACCGATCTCAATGGCAAAGGTAATGACAATAATCAATGTAAATACATATATCCAGCTGATAACCATAATATGATTATTTCTGGCAAGCCATTTGAAAACCGGATGCACTGCAAAAATCATAGCCATGCCCAACCCGCCGATGATCAGAAAATGCAGTTCCTTATCAGAAAAATTGTACTCATAGGCGTCGTTCATCCGTAATAAATAACTATGTATTTTCGCAATTATTTCCACAACTGCGTATAAAAACCTTGTCATCCGTACTCCCTCTCCCTGCAGGGCACAGCCTTAAGCCTTCCGCATCTGTCTTTCTTATCCTGCGAAAACCGACTCCCCACACTCTCAATATTCCCTGGGCAGTTCCGAAATCCCGTATTTTTCCTTAAAATTCTCTAATTCCGAACTGCTCTGTATAAAACACTCCTCACGAAATTCCCCTGTATGAATATTTTTAAACCCTGCCACCTGCTCCCCGTTGCAGATGCTGCACCTCAGCACAGGCTTCCAATTCTCCCTGTCATAATCCTCCCGCCGCACCCTTTTCTTCCCGAACATTTCTTTTCCCCCTTCTTTGCTCCGCCAATGAACTCCCCTGCTGCTGTGAACGTCCTCCGTCAGCTTCTTTCTATAATGCGTATAGGCTGGGAAACCACCGTACAATTGTCCGGAATATCCGTGCTTACCACAGCCCCTGCTCCGATCTTCACGTTTTCGCCGATTTTAATGTCCCCCAGGATAATCGCCCCTGCTCCGATCAGACAATTTCTCCCGATAATCGGCGCTTTCCGGTTTACCTCCCCGATTGTGACATTTTGATAAATACGACAGTCCTCCCCGATCACCGCAAACCGGGATACAAAGATACCGTGCAGCCCATGAGGCAGCTCCGGCACCCCCATAAACACCGTATCCGGACCGATATATCCCCCATGCCTGTGTGCGCTCCTGCTCATCAGAAAAGTGAGTATATCCCTGATAACCCTGAATCTGGCCTTTTTCTGCAGCCGATACAATCTCCAGAAATAATTCAGATTGTCTCCTCTTGAATAATCAATCACTTTTCTTCTGATGCCCATCACTTTTTCTCCCCGGTGTTTTTCTTTTCTTATTCTACTATTGAATATACCGAAAAACAAGATGTAATTCGTCTTTTTTCACCGGTACTCCCCTGGCGCGGTACTGTCCGCTCCGTTCACCGTAACATATACGCAGAAATTGTCTCTCCCCGATTCTAACATTTATATTGACTTTAGCCGGAAATTTCTATATTATGATACCAGAGTTAAGGGGGCATGTATGTTTCGATATACTGTATACAAGACTTCTGTCCGACTACCAGAAGAGAGAAAATTAAAAGCCGCGATGTCTTAAAGTACCAGTATAAAAGGGGGATTTAATTTGGAAGATATAAATGTACTGCCTATGGATGTAGATACAATGATTCTGGATCTTCCTTTGCCAGCGGGTCGAAGGAGATACCGCTGTCAATAAACGTGATAATCACCGCAACCGGATCCAAGGCTGCCTCAACGCGCACGGTGGCCCTGCCCGTTTCCGGGTTGTAGGCATAAAGAGCAATGTTCCCGAACAGCTCATCAATGGCTATATTGACCTGCATCTGCGCTTTCATGGGACAGCTCCTTGGAGGGGATACTGTTCCTTTGATTTTCTGCATCCGACTTGAAGACCATAACCACCAGCCCCCGTACTTGATATTCCTCCGTCAGGGCGGCCATCTGTGGAAAAGAATCCCCATTAGTGCGGTGCATCACTCGCCCTCCCATGGCAGATACAGCCCGCTGACAATTTTTGACACAGTGGATTTGCCGCAGCCGGAAGCGCCCCCAAAAGCAATGGATCGCCCGGATTCCAGATGAAAGGAAAAATGCTCTACCAAGGGTTTCTCCAGAATACTATACCCCAAGGCAATGTCGCAAAGCTCCACATCTCCGCTTAATTTCGACGTCATCACCACCTGCCTTTTGGACGGGATGAACTTTTCGTCCTGTCCGTAGCGCATAATATCTTCCACACGGCTCATATCCGCTTTCAATGTCTGAATCTTCTGAATAAATCCCACCAGCTTATTCACCGGATCCACAAAGACATCCAGAAGACTGGTAAAAGATTTGAAACACCTTTTCAAGCTGGATTCAGCAATTCCAAATTCTTCCGATAAGT
>CAJUGL010000062.1 GCA_910586515.1 uncultured Acetatifactor sp. | reverse complement strand
AATTACACTTTGGTATTGACGAATTTATTAATTAAGAATATAATTAAATTAATATAAAATATTAATTAAATAATTAATGTCAATAAAAGGAGGAGAGATGGATGAAGAAACGGTGGAAAAAGGGCCTGACCGGTCTTCTTACTGTCTGCATGGCTCTGTCCGTTGTCTGCCCGGGAGGCTATGGAACCCTGAAGGCGCAGGCCCGGACGGAGCAGTCTCTGGAGGGGTATAAGGACGTGCTGAACTATACGGCCGAGTACCAGGATTTCAGGGAATATCAGGAGCAGCATCAGGGAAGCGTCTACCCGGAGGATGTGTATGTCCTGGAGGGCGGCGACTTTGTGCGGTTCGAGGGCAGGGAAGAACCGGAAGTCCTGACGGATTACGAAGGCAGGGCGGGTACATCGGTTCTGACCCATGACACGGGGATGGTGGAGTATGAGGTGGACATCCGCACCGAGGGGATGTATCAGCTGTCTCTGACCTACTATCCGGTAGAAGGAAACGGTTCCTCCATTCAGAGGGCGTTTTTCCTGGACGGAGAGCTTCCGTACAAGCAGCTGTCGGAAATCGAGTTTTCCAGGGTATGGACCAATTCGGTCAGCGAATGGGCCTCTGACAATCAGGGAAATGACCTGAAGCCCACCCAGGTGGAGGCGCCGGAATGGGTGGAGAGTCAGCTTTACGACGCGGAAGGCTATGTGGTGGAGCCTTTGAGTCTGTACCTGACGCCGGGAAAGCATACCATCACGGTGGTCTCCCAGAGAGAGCCCATGGTACTGGGGGCGATAACCTTAAGGAACCGGAAGGCGCCGTTGGATTATCAGGAACAGTACAAGGCGTGGTTTTCCGAAGGGGCCAAGGATACTTCAGGAAAGCTTGTGGAGATTCAGGCGGAATACGCGGAGAAGAAATCTTCCAGTATGCTTTATCCAACCCAGGACCAGTCCTCACCGTCGGTTTATCCCTACAGCGCCAGGGCATTGAAAAACAATACCATCGGCGGCAACAGCTGGAGTCATACGGGGCAGTGGATTGAGTGGGAATTTGATGTGGAGCAGGACGGTTTCTATCATATCGCCCTTCACGCAAAGCAGAATTTCGTGAAAGGAATCTATGTCTCCCGGAAAATTCTCCTGGACGGAGAAGTGCCTTTCAGCGAGATGAGTCATTACGGTTTCACCTACCATTCCGACTGGGAAATGATGAAGCTGTCGGATGAGGCGGGAGAGCCTTATCGCTTTTATCTCACAGCCGGACACCACACCCTGCGGATGCAGGCGGTTCTGGGAGACTTTGCCCGGGTGGTGAGCGATGTGCAGAATACGGTAATCAAGCTGAATGCGGTGTACCGCAATATCATCCGGATTACAGGCGTTTCCCCGGACGAGTACCGGGACTACCAGATTGAGAAGCGGCTGCCGGGTCTGGGCGAGAGCCTTGCGGAGATCAAGGGAGATCTGGACGGCATCCTTATCAGCCTGGAAGAGCTGAATGTCCGGGGCAGCGAGGAAAATGTCATCATCACCATGCGGGATCAGTTGGAAGATATCCTGGAGGATGTGGAGAAGGTTACCAGGATGGTGGGGGATTTCAAAACCAATGTAAGCGCCCTGGGATCCTGGATTACCAATGCCCAGTCACAGCCGCTGCAGCTGGACGCCCTGTATATTCTGTCTCCGGATCAGGATACGCCAAAGGTGAAGGATTCCTTCTTCAGCAAACTGGGACATGAATTTAAGAAGCTTTATTATTCCTTTATCGTAGATTACAATGCCATCGGTAACATTGCAGAGGAAGGCGGGGACAGCCCCACCATTACCGTGTGGGTGGGCAGCGGACGGGACCAGGCGAATGTGATAAAATCCCTAGTGGACGAAACCTTTACCCCCAGGAAAAATATCAATGTAAACGTGATGTTGGTGGACATGAACACCCTGCTGCAGGCTTCCCTGGCGGGGCAGGGACCGGATGTGGCGCTGCAGGTGGCCAATTCCGGAGGCTCCGTGGCCACCTCCGCAACAGGAACCACCGGCTCCTCCAACGATTTGCCGGTAAACTACGGGCTGCGCAGCGCGGCGGTAGACCTGACTAACTTCCCGGACTGGGAGGAGATTGCATCACGTTTCCGGGAAAGCGCCCTTTCCCAGTACCGGTTCGAGGGTTCCCTGTATGCACTGCCGGAAACCCAGAATTTCCAGATGATGTTTTATCGGAAGGATATTCTCAACGAACTGGGAGTGGAGGTGCCCAAGACCTGGGACGACATGAAAGTGGTGATTTCGAAGTTGAGCAAGAACCAGATGAGCGTGGGAATGCTGCCTTCGGAGCTGACCTTTACCAGTCTCCTGTATCAGTATGGCGGGGAGCTGTACAATGAGGACGGATCGGCCTCGGCGCTGAATTCAGAGGAAGCTATAAACGCTTTTAAGGCATATTGTGAATTTTACACCGATTACAAACTGGACCGTGCCACCAGTGTGGAGCAGCGGTTCCGTACCGGGGAGTCTCCCATTATCATAGCGGACTACACCACTTACAATGTATTGGAGGTGTCCGCGCCGGATATCAAGGGGCTGTGGGGCTTTACCACGCTGCCGGGGGTTGTGCAGGAGGACGGTTCCGTGAACAATGTGTCCGCCAGTACCGGGCTTGCCTGCATGATGATGAACGGTTCCGAAGATAAGGCTGCATCCTGGGAATTCATGAAATGGTGGCTGTCCGAGGAGACCCAGACCGCCTACGGCAAGGAGATGGAAGGCCTTATGGGCGAGGCGGCCAGGTATCCCACCGCCAATGTGGAGGCATTCGCCAATCTGCCCTGGCCGTCGGACGACTACGAGGCCCTGGAAGAACAGCTTGCCAATGTAAAGGGCTTCCGCCAGGTGCCCGGCAGTTACTTCACATGGCGTAATGTGAACAATGCCTTCTACACCGTGGTTGTGGCCGAGGACGACAAGAAAATGCAGCCCCGGGAAGCCATGTACGAGTACATAGAGTATATCAACGCGGAAATCACAGGCAAACGCCAGGAATTCGGAATGACGACAGAGGCAGAGTAAGGAAGGGGCTGTCGCGCAGCGACTAAAATAAAGTCGCGAAGGCGCGTGAGAGGAAGGTTCATGAGAGAACTTTCGAATGAAGCTTCCTCTCGGAGGAAAGCGCCGAAGGGACTTTATACTTCAGAGCTGTCGCGCAGCGACTTAAAATAGGAGATTGATATGGAGAGAAAGACAAAATGGCAGTATTTAAAGCAGGATATCAGGGACAGCCGTATAAGCTATGTGATGCTTGCGCCCTATTTCATCCTGTTCTTTATCTTCACCGTATTGCCCGTGGCGGCTTCCGTGGTCATCAGCTTCACCGATTTCAACATGTTGGAAGCGCCGAACTTTGTAGGGTGGAAAAATTACATTAAATTAATGTTGGACGACGATGTGTTTAAAAAGGCGCTGAAGAACACGCTTGTGTTTGCGGTAATCACAGGTCCTTTGAGCTACATCATGTGTTTCCTGTTCGCCTGGGTTATCAATGAATTCAGGGGAAAGCTGCGGGCCTTCCTGACCCTGATTTTCTATGCGCCCTCCATTGCGGGAAATGCGTTTATGGTATGGTCCATCATCATTTCCGGGGATCGTTACGGATATCTGAACGGCCTTCTGATGAAATGGGGTTTTATCTATGAACCGATCCAGTGGATGCAGACGGAAAAATATGTATTGCCCATGCTGATTGTGGTGCAGCTGTGGCTTAGTCTGGGAACCGGCTTCCTGACCTTTATCGCGGGGCTTCAGACCGTGGATAAAAGTCTGTTCGAGGCGGGAGCCATGGACGGCATCAAGAACCGGTGGCAGGAGCTGTGGTATATCACCCTGCCGTCCATGAAGCCCCAGCTGATGTTCGGCGCAGTGATGCAGATTACCCAGTCCTTTGCGGTGGCTGACATCTCCATCAATCTGGCAGGGAATCCCAGTGTAAACTACTCGGGCGCTACCATCGTGACCCATCTGATGGACTACGGCAGCGGTACCCGTTACGAGATGGGGTATGCCTGTGCCATTGCCACCATCCTGTTTGCGCTGATGGTGGGAACCAACCAGGTAATCCAGAAGGTTTTGAGAAGGGTAGGTGAGTGAGATGAGCGGGAAGACAAAAGAGCAAGGCAGGACCTATACCGTTGCCCTGAAAAAACCGAACCGGCGGTTCCTCTTTTTTAAGAAAAAGGAGAAGCAGCTGAACCGTTCCATGGCGGGCAACACAATCATGTTTGTGATTATGGCGGTGTGCGGCGTGTTCATGGCGCTGCCCCTGGTGATGATTCTGAACAATGCCTTTAAGCCCCTGGATGAGCTGTTCCGGTTTCCGCCCCAGATTTTCGTGCGGAACCCCTCCGTGGACAATTTCGGCGATCTGTATGTGCTGATGTCCACCTCCTGGGTGCCCTTTACCAGGTATCTGCTGAATACTTTGATTATCACGGGATTCGGCACGGTGGGGCATGTGCTCTGTGCTTCTCTGGCGGCTTATCCCCTGGCAAAGCACAAGTTTCCGGGAAAGAAGATTCTGTTTCAGATGGTGGTGCTGTCGCTGATGTTTTCCTACAGCGTTACCTCCATCCCCAACTATATGATTATTTCCTGGCTGGGCATCAACAATACCTACCTGGCGGTAATCCTTCCGGCCTTTGCCTACGGATTGGGACTGTACCTGATGAAGCAGTTTATGGAGCAGCTGCCGGATTCCCTTATCGAGTCCGCCAGACTGGACGGGGCGGGAGAGTTCCGGATTTTCTTCGGGATAGTGATGCCTAACGTGAAACCGGCGTGGCTGACCCTGGCAATCTTCCAGTTCCAGTCCATGTGGGCCAACACGGGAAGCGGCTTTCTGCGCAGCGAGCAGCTGAAGCCCCTGCAGTATTCCCTGTACCAGATTGTGGGCGGCGGTCCCGCCAGGCAGGGCGCAGGCGCGGTGGTGCAGCTGATTATCGCCGCCATACCGATTACTTTCTTCATTGTCTGCCAGAGCAATATCATCGAAACGATGACTACCTCCGGCATGAAGGATTAAGGAAAGGGGGAAGCAGATGAATAAGATACGGAACAGACTGTTTTTCGGGAAAACCCCAGGGAAATCCGCGGAAGCAGGGAAGGCGGAGAGAGTCCGCGCAACAGGAGAAGCCTGCGGGAAAGCCGGCGGATACGCAGCGGGAGAAACCTGCAGAACGGAGCGTGGATGCGCAGCAGAAGAAGCCTGCGGGAAAGCGAACAGCCGCGCAGCAGGTTCCCTGGTCAGAGCCGCAGCCTTGCTTGTGGGAACCGCAGTGCTGCTGTGGGACGGGGCGGCTGTCACGGTGCAGGCAGGACAGAACGTGCCCTATGAGACTTACAATTACGATTATTATGAAGATATCAAGTACACTCCGGCGGCCTATGTGCCGGACGGCATTGTCACAGGGGCGCAGATCGGATGCGGGAACCTGTCGGGACCCCAGGATTTGAATACGGATGAGGCGGGAAATGTCTACATCGCGGACACCAACAACAACCGCATTGTGGTCACGGACAGGGAGTTCAACCTGATTCAGGTTATCCAGGAGTTTGAACGGGACGGGAAGAAGGAAACGTTTTCCGCGCCCAACGGGGTTTATGTATCCGCCCGGGGGAATCTGTACATTGCGGATACCAACAATATGCGGGTGGTGGAACTGGACAGCGGAGGGAACCTGGTACAGGTGATCGAGAATCCAAAGTCCGATGTTCTGGAAGAGGGATATGTGTTCCGCCCCCTGAAGGTGGCAGTGGATTATGCGGACCGTGTGTATGTCATTGCCCAGAACCAGTTTGAGGGCATTATGGCCTTTGACGAGGCGGGAGTGTTTCTGGGATTTACGGGAACCATTAATGTGCAGATTACGCCCTGGGAGATTTTCTGGAGAAGATTTTCCACCAAGGAACAGAGAGCCAGGCAGCAGCTTTTTATCCCTACGGAGTTCACCGGCATGGAGATTGACGAGGACGGTTTCGTCTATGCCACCAATGTGGACGGGGAGGGAAAGCAGTCGGTGCGCAGGCTGAATCCAAGCGGAGAGGATGTTATCCAGAAAAAGGAAAGCGGGCTGTCCGGAGACCTGGACTGGCGGATTTCCGGTACCTATTCCGGTCCTTCCCGGATTGTGGATGTGGTGGTGCGCAACCAGGGGATTTACTCCATTCTGGATTCCGTCAGGGGCAGAATTTTCACTTATGACCACGAGGGCAATCTGCTCTATATTTTCGGGGGACTGGGCAGCCAGGAGGGAACCTTCACCGGGCCGGTGGCCATTGATACTGTGGGCGAGGAGATTTTGGTACTGGATGCCACCAGAAATCTGGTGAACCGTTTCCGGGCAACACGTTACGGCAGCCTGATTAATCAGGCGGTGGGACTGCGGTATGACGGCGACGAGGTGCAGGCGGTGGAATGTTGGAAGGAAGTGCTGAAACTGGATTCCAATTTCGAACTGGCCTATGTGGGAATCGGCAAGAGCTACCTGGCCGCAGGACAGAATAAGGAAGCCATGGAGTGCTTCCGCACCGGAAACAGCAAGCAGTATTACTCCATTGCGTACAAGCGTTACCGGAACGAGCTTCTGAAAGAAAATATGGGCACGATCCTCACAAGCCTGATTGTCCTGGTGATTTTGTGGATGCTGTGGAGCAGGTTGGGGAAGAAGCTGTGGAAGAAGAGGAGGGTGAGCCATGTTTAGGGAGAAACTGAAATATGCATTTTACACCATCGGGCATCCGGCGGACGGTTTCTATGAAATCCGGCACCGGGGACAGGGCAGCGTTCCCCTGGCGATTCTGTTTGTCTTTCTCTTTGGGCTGTGTTTTTCCGCAAACAGACAGTATGCAGGATTTGTAGTCAACAATGTGAATCCCATGGAGATTAACAGCTTTGCCGAGATGTCGGCCGTGTTTGTCCTGTTTTTTCTCTTCTGTGTGGGCAACTGGTCCATCACCTGCCTGATGAACGGGGAGGGAAGGCTGAAGGATATTGTGACGGTGTGCGGTTATTCCATGCTTCCCATGATTCTGACCTTTGTGCCTGCCATTGTCCTGTCCAGGTTCGTGGTGGCGGATGAGGAGGCGTTTTACTTCATTCTCATGGGTTTCGGCATTGCATGGTTCCTGCTGTTGGTGCTGTCCGGTGTCATGACGGTGCATAATTATACTCTGGGCAAGACGCTGCTGACCATTATTTTTACCTTTATAGCCATGCTGATTATCGTTTTCGTTGTCATGCTGCTGTATACGCTGCTTAGCCAGGTGGTCTCTTTCTTTGTCAGTATCTATAATGAGCTGATGCTCCGAATTTAGGGCGGGAAGGCAGGCAGATGGAACGATAAAAAATGCAGAAGGGAGTTGCGATGAAACAGAAAAAGAAAGGCAGGATAATCGCTGTCTGTGCGGCGGCGGTGCTGATTGGGGCGGCAGCGGCAGTCATCTTTATCATCATGCGGTATTTCAATTATAATGGGTATCAGCAGTACCTGACTTCCTATGAAGTGGAGGAGGGAGGGGAGTTCAGGCCTCTGGAGGACGGCTCGGCGGATGTGCCGGGCATGGTACTGGCGGCGGAGAACGATGAGCTGAAGCTGTATACGGATCAGGAGACCTCGGAGATTGCCGTATACGAGAAAGCCACGGGACATATTACCCGGTCCAATCCGGAAGACCGGGACGGGGACGCGGTGGCGGCAGGGGTGAATAAGAGCCTCCTGAATTCCACACTGGATGTAATCTATTACAACAGCGCCGGAAACCGGGCGTCCATGAACAATTACGACATGAGTATCCAGTACGGGCAGTTTGAGGCGCAGGCTCTGGAGAAAGGTATCCGCTATGTTTACACTTTGGAGGACCCGTCCAATTCCACGGGCATTGTTCCCACCCAGATCAGCGAGGAAAGGCTTCAGACCCTGATTCTGGATAAACTGGGGGAGCGGGATGCCAGGAGCATGAAGGGGCGCTTTACCCTCCGGGAGGGTATTTACTATCTCAATGAGGATGCCATGAATTCCAAGGTAGGCATGCAGCGGATGAACGCCACCTTTGAGGAATGCGGCTACACGGAAGAGGATTACGCCATTGACATGGAGGGCGCGGAGGGTTCCGAAAATATATCCTTCCAGGTGACAGTGGATTACCGGCTTACCGATAACGGCCTGGCGGTGTCCATACCCGTGAACCGGATTCGGGAGCAGGGTGAAGCGAAGATCACCAGGCTCCGGGTGCTTCCCTTTTTCGGAGCGGCAGGCACGGAGGCGGAGGGCTACATGATGGTGCCGGACGGCTCCGGGGCATTGATTCATCTGAACAACGGCGCGTCCGCCGCGGCTTATATGCAGAATGTCTACGGCATTGACCCTGTGGTGCAGAGCTATGTGGTGACTGACCTGACGGAGACGGTGCGGCTTCCCGTGTTCGGCATGAAGAACGGGGAGCAGGCTTTCCTGGGAAGGATTACAGAAGGGGATTCCCTGGGAATCATCAATGCCGACGTGGCGGGCAGAACCAACAGTTATAATTACGTATTTGCGGAATTCAGCGTCAGGGAAATGGAGCTTCTGAACATGTTCGGGGTGTCCGGCAACAAGGCGGATGTGCCCTCCGTGGAGCGGGAGCTGTACGATGAAAACCTGACCGTAGTGTACTCTTTCCTAAGCGGGGAGGAGGCGGATTACTCCGGCATGGCGCAGTGCTACCGGGAGCAGCTGAAGGCGGAAGGAACTCTGGGCAGCACGGAGGCGGGAGACATTCCCTTCTATGTGGATATTCTGGGGGGCGTGGAGATTCAGAAAGCGGTGATGGGCGTGCCCTATGACGGAATCGTGGCCATGACCACCTACGAGCAGACCGGAACGCTGTTGGATATGATTTACCAGGCGGGTATCGGCAATGTGCGGATGAATTACCAGGGATGGTTCAACGGCGGCATTTACCATGACGCGGCGGACAAGGTGAAGCCTGTGGGCGCTCTCGGCAGCAAGGCGGAACTGGAAGCACTGGCCCGGCGCCTGGAGGAAAACGGCGGGCGGCTGTTCCTGGACGTGGCATTCCAGAAAGTACCGTACACATCCAAACGGTTTAACGATCTTCTGGAGGCTTCCAAGTATTATTCCGGCTATGTGGTGCAGCTCGGGGCGCTGAATCCCGGCACCATGCGGCAGACCAGTGCGCTGTCCTGGTACGATGAACTGGTGTATTATGTGATTTCCCCCAAATTCCTTCCCTGGTATGTGGAGCATTTTGCGGACAGGATGGAAAAATACGATGTGGGAGGCATTTCTCTGCGGGATCTGGGGGATGTGATAGCCTCGGATAAGAAGCGCACGGAGGTCATCAGCAGGCAGGATGCGGAGGAGGTCATCAAGGCGCAGTTCCACAGGCTGTCCCAGACCGGAAAGAAGCTGATGGAGAGGGGCGGAAACGCTTATACCTTCGGCTATGTGACGGATATTGTGGATGCGCCCACTTATTACAGCAAGTTTTACATTGTGGATGAGCAGATTCCCTTCTACCAGATGGTTATTCACGGGAGCATTGATTACACCGGAAACGCGCTGAATCTCATGGACCAGGATGTGGACGAGGAACTGATTCTAAGCTGGATTGAATACGGCGTTTCACCCAGATATACGCTCTCCTGGGAGGATTCCAGTCAGATTAAGTATACCTCCGCGGCAGATAAGTATTCGGTGAATTACACCACCTGGATGGACAGCGCCCAGAGCGTGTATCGGCAGATGAATGAAGCCCTGGCCCCGGTTCAGGGAGCGGCCATGGTTCATCACGAGGTACTGGAAAACGGTCTGGCTGTGGTTGAATATGACAATGGTGTCACTGTTTATGTAAATAAGACGGAGCAGGCGCTTACGGCAGAGGACGGCACCAGGGTGGATGCCATGAGCTATGTGACAAAGCAGAGTAAGACGGCCCAAAAAACGGGGCAGATGCAGAAGGCAGCGGCGGACAGGGGCTGCCGGGAAACAGGCGTTGAGAGCATCAGCCGGAATCACGGAGAACCGGAAGCAATGGCAGGAGGTGCGGCATGAAGAAAAAGAAAAGAATCTCTCTCATACAGAAGCGTGCGATTACGGGACTGATTTTTATTACGCCGTGGCTTATCGGCTTCCTGTGGTTTTATGTGAAAGGGTTTATCCAGTCGGTTCGATTCAGTTTGAGCGATATGCAGATGTTGGAGACCGGCGGCTATCAACTGGAATTTACAGGGCTTGCCAATTTTAAATACGCCCTGTTTCAGGACGCGGAGTACAACCAGATTCTGGTAAGCTCCATCGGGAACATGCTGATTGACGTGCCCCTGATTATTTTCTTCAGCCTGTTCATTGCCATTATCCTGAACGGAAAGTTTAAGGGGCGCACCATTTTCCGGGCAATCCTGTTTCTGCCGATTATCCTGAATTCAGGAGCCATCAGCGCTTCCATTGCCCTGGCGCAGCAGGCTGTCACCGGCGGCGTGGCGGCGGTGTCCGCGGAGGCAGCAGGGACAGGCGGCATGAATATTGAGTACCTGTTTTATATGCTGGAGGATTTGGGATTTCCCGCAGTCCTGTCGGATTACCTGATTGCGGCGGTGGGGCGGATATTCGACATTGTGCAGGCCTCCGGGGTACAGATTATCATCTTTATCGCAGCCCTGCAGTCCGTGCCGGGCGCCCTGTATGAGGTGTCCCAGATTGAGGGCGCAACGGGATATGAGACTTTCTGGAAGGTGACCTTTCCCATGGTGTCGCCCCTGATTGTCACCAATGTGGTCTATACCATTGTGGATGCTTTCATGGAGAGCGAAGTGGTACAGACGGCATACGATATGGCGTTTACAAATTATAACTGGGGCGTCAGCGTGGCCATGAGCCTGATGAGTTCCCTGGCGGTGTGCCTGGTACTGGCGGTCATTGTGAAACTGATATCCAGTAAGGTATTCTACTACAATTAGGGGAGGTGCCTGGTGTGAAGACAACATTAAAACAAAAAGCGGATTCCCTGGACAGGGTGCAGATGAAGAAAAAGGCAAGAAAAGTCCAGGCAGTCCTGATGTGGATGCTGAAGGCGGTTATTCTGGTGGGCATCTCCTATATTATCCTGGGGCCTGTAATTTCCATGGTTTCAAGCGCTTTTTTTACAAGCAATGATCTCTACAATCCGGTGGTGGTGCTGTTTCCGGTGGAGGGCACTCTGGAGAATTTCCGGGGAGCGTTTCAGACCCTTGTTTATCCCAGGACCCTGCTGACCACGGTGCTGTATGTGGCGTCCCTGACCCTGATCCAGGTCATCGTCTGTTCCATGGCGGGATATGGTTTTGCCAGGTTCGAATTTCCGCTGAAAAAGCTGCTGTTCGGGTGTGTTATCCTGACCATCGTGCTTCCCACGGATACACTGATGCTTCCCTGGTATACGGAATTCCGTAATTTTGATATCTTCGGCATTCTGCGTCTGGTGACTGGGGGCGGGGTGAACCTGTTGAGCACGCCCATTCCCATGTACATTATGTCCCTGTTTGCCTGCGGGCTGCGCTCGGGGCTGTACATCTACATTTTCAACCAGTTTTTCCGGGGGCTGCCCAAGGAAATTGAAGAGGCGGCTTTCATGGACGGTGCGGGTTCCTTCTATACCTATTTCCGCATCATGCTGATGAACGCCATGCCTTCGGTGCTCACCGTAAGCATTTTCTCCATGGTGTGGCAGTATAACGATACTTTTTACGCGCAGCTCTTTGCCATCAACAACAGACTTCTCATGAGCCGGAGAATCGGTACCCTGCAGGCGACGATCGCCCAGGCCTATGAGATCCGCGACACCGGGGTGACCCAGCTGTATCTGTACGCGGGTATTCTGATGATGATTATTCCGGTGGTGATTGTGTACTGCCTGCTGCAGAAGCGCTTTGTGGAAGGGGTGGAGCGCAGCGGTATCGTAGGATAAGGCCCGGACTTTTCCGGGAGGATAAATCATTTCGTGAAACAGGCGGGTTGGGATTTCGCCCGGTCCGCCCTATCAAAATAATCTTAGGAGGTTTTATCATGAAAAAGAAAACATTAGCAACAAAAATCGGTGCGGCATTGATGAGCGCTGTCCTGGCGGTGTCCATGGCGGCCTGCGGCAATGACGGCGCTTCCCAGGGAAGCTCTTCCCAGGAAGATACTTCCTTGGACGGCAGCCAGTCGGAGAGTGGAAATCAGGATTCCGGAGAGAGCAGCGGGGATTCCGGGGAAAACAGCGGAGATGCTTCGGCGGACGCATCCGGCAGTGAGGATGCCGGGGATGGAGAGGCTTCCGGAGACGGCGAAAACCAGGCAGGGGGGCAGTTGTGCTCCATGAGCCGAAAGACCTGGGCGGGCGCACCATCAAAATCGGCCTCTGGTGGGATGAGTACTGGGACAGCAATTACCAGACCCTGGAGGACGTGACGGCAGCAGGAGGCTCTTATTCCAACTCCGAAACCATGCAGATGAAATTGGATAAAATACGCGAGATTGAGTCCAGATGGAATTGTAAAATCGAATGGGTAAACCTGGGATGGGACGGCATCATGGAGAGTATCAACACATCCATTACCGCCGGAACTCCGGACTGCGACATTTACTTGACAGACCCCCAGTTCGGCATTCCCGCCGTGCTGAACGGTTATGCCCAGAAAATTTCCGTTTTCGCGCCTGCGGATTCGGATATTCTGAATGACAATGTGGTGCTGACGCCGTTTTCCGTGCTTGGCAGTGACGAATACCTGATGTGCACTTCCGACAATTACACCATTCCCACAGGAGCAGCGTACATGGCCTATAATGCGGATATGCTTGACAGCCTGAACCTGGAAGCACCGGAGAAACTGGCGGAGAGAGGCGAGTGGACCTGGGAGAAGTTCGCCGAGTACGCACTGGCCTGCACCAGGGATACCGACGGCGACGGCAACACGGACACTTACGGATACGGCACTGTCTGGACGGACACGGTTTCCGCATTTCTGGCTTCCAACAATGCGGCCATTGCCAACTCCGCCACAGAGGGCTTGAGCGATTCCAAGACTGTGGAAGTGTTCAATTTCCTTGACAGGCTTTACAATGTGGACGGTTCCGCAAGGCCTTATGACAATGACGACTGGGATTATCAGCTGAACGGTATTTTCCAGGGGCAGGTGGCATTTTCCATGGTGAAGCCCTATCAGCTGATTGACCAGGCGGGAAACATTGACTTTGAGATTCATATATGCCCGCTTCCCGTGGGAACCAGTGGGGACGGAAGCCAGACGCCGGTTATGCTGGTGAACAGCTATTTTATTCCCATCGGTGTGGAAGACGCGGAGTCCGTATACCTGGTGTTCGAGGAGATGCAGAACTGGTTTGACGGAGATACTTATTACAGGGATGATCCGGAATGGTTTGAGTCCGCTTTCCCAAGCCTGGAGCAGGTGGAGCTTGGCTACCAGGAGGGCGCAAAGACCAATGACGATCTCTGGCACAGCATCGACTCCAACGGCGCGGTGGGCGAAGTGTGGTACGGCATTTTCGTCAATAAGGATATGACCGTGTCACAGGCCATTGAGTCCAAGAAGCAGGTGCTGCAGGATACTCTGGATGCGGCTACGGCGCTGATTAAGTAAGGGACAGGAGATTCCGGACGGGCAGGGCGCCTGTCCGGGGGGGAATGCGGCAGTCTGCAGGGAATGCCAGGCTGCCGTATCTTTTAGGCGCAGGCCCGCGCGTGATTCTTTTCTGAAAAATATTCCACTTTAGCTCTTGGGTATGATATGATGTATGAAGCGAACGATCAGTGAGCGTTCTGGCAGGGGAGTTCCGGTTATTACACAGATATATGGAAAAGAGGCATTTGAATTCAGGGAAAATTCAATTGTAGTAACCATACCATTTGAAAAAATAACTCTGAATGTGGGGGATAAACTTACGGATAGACAAAAAGTGGGGGATAAAGTGGGGGATAAACTCACGGACAGACAAAATTTAAATCCCACTCGCAGGCTTATATTAAAAGAAATGCGGAATAATCCCAACATCACTCAACCGCAGTTGATAGAAATTGTAGGAATAGGAAAAACGGCTATTCAAAATAACATTTCGTATTTGCGTGAAAACGGATATATTGAGCGTGTTGGTTCAAATAAAAAAGGGTATTGGAAAGTGAATGTTTGATATGATATGCGGCAGTCAATCAGGAGGCGGAAAATGATGAACAAAATATTCAGTCATGACACTTTTTTCTTCCGATTTATGAACCAGGCAGGGAATGTGATCATAGCCACGCTGCTGTGGCTGTTGGGCTGTCTGCCGGTGGTGACCATCGGGACGTCCACCATAGCTTTGTATTACACCACGGTGAAGAGCATCCGCCGGGGAGAGGGATATGTGAGCCGGGAATTTTTCGGCGCTTACTGCAGAAACCTGAAGAACGGGATTCCCATGACTGTCGTGTTTCTTCTTCTGGGGGCGGTACTGGCGATTGACAGGATGTATGTGGATCAGGGGCAGTCCGCTGCGGCTGCGGCGTTCAGCCTGGGGTATACGCTGCTGACGCTGGTTGTGGCGAGCATGGCCGTATATGTGTTCCCGGTGATGTCCAGGTTTACCATGAGTTCCTGGGAGTGCTTCCGGCTGGCGCTGCTGATGGTGTTCCGGCATCTGCCGTTTACGGTGATCCTGTTGGGGATGGCGATTGGGACAGTGTGCCTGGTCCTCCTGATTCCGGCGCCCATGCTGTTCATCCTCCCCGGGGCTTGCTGCTACGGCCAGTCCTTCCTGATGGAGCGGCTGCTGAAGAAGTATATGGCGAAGCCGCAGACGGAGGAAGAGGCGGAGAAGTGGTATTACAGATGAAATGAGGTTTTTAACCCGTTATCAATTAAAGCAGAGGAAAGAGAGGGATTTGCTATGGCAATTCACTATTTGGAGGAACACAATATTTTTCAGCTGGATACAGCGAACACAAGCTATCTCATCGGCATTGTGGATGAGGAGAAGTTCCCGGGTCACATTTATTACGGGAGCAAAATCCGGCCCGGTGACGCGTCCTATCTGCTGCGGACCCAGGAGCCGCCTTATGTGCCGTCGCGGAATAACCGGGAAAGGACGTCCTTTTATGATCAGTTTCCCTTCGAATATCCGGGAAATGGTCTGGGGGATTACCGGGAAAGCGCTATTGCCGTAGAAACGCTGCAGGGAAATACGGGCGTCATGGTGACTTTGGAGAGCTATGAGATACTGGAGGAGAAGCCGGTTTTGGAAGGGCTGCCCGCCTCATTTGGAAATGAGGGAAAGACTCTGGTGCTGCACTGCAGGGATGGGGTGTTGGATTTGGAGGTGGACCTGCTGTACAGTGTATTTGAGGCGGAGGATGTAATCACCAGGAGCGTAAGGGTGCGCAACGGGGGAAGTGCGCCTGTTTGGCTGACAAAGGTGTATTCTGCCTGTGTGGACATGGACTGCCGGGATTATGAGATGGTGACCCTGCACGGTTCCTGGGCCAGGGAGCGGCAGATTGACGTGAGGACTCTGGGGTATGGAAAGCAGAGTGTCGGCTCGGTGCGGGGGGAGACTTCCCATCAGGAGCATTCCTTCCTGGCGCTGCGGGAGCGGGGAACTACGCAGGAACGTGGAGAAGTATACGGTTTTCAATTGGTTTATTCGGGAAATTTTCTGGCCCAGGCGGAGAAGGCCCAGATGGACATGCTGAGGGTGGTAATGGGAATCCATCCCCAGGGATTTAAGTGGAAACTGGAGCCGGGAGAGGGATTTACGGCCCCGGAGGCAGTGCTGACGTTCTCGGATCAGGGCATGGGGAAAATGAGCCGTAATTTTCATGATTTTCTCCGCGGGCATATGATACGCAGCCCTTACCGGGATAAAAAGCGCCCGATTCTCATCAATAACTGGGAGGCTACTTATTTTAATTTTGATACGGAGAAGCTGTTGGAAATTGCGGAGAAGGCGGCCCAGCTGGGCATTGAAATGCTTGTGATGGACGACGGGTGGTTCGGGCACAGGAACGACGACAATTCCAGTCTGGGGGACTGGTTTGTGAATGAGGAAAAGCTTCAGGGCGGGCTTAAGGCTCTGGTGGACAGGGTGAATGCACTGGGAATGAAATTCGGTATCTGGTTTGAGCCGGAGATGATTTCCCCGGATTCGCAGCTGTACCGGGAACATCCGGACTGGGCAATCCGGATACCGGGCAGAACGGCTTCTCTTTGCCGGAATCAGTATGTGTTGGATTTCAGCAGGAAAGATGTGCGGGATTACGTCTATAACAGTGTGAAGGCTGTCCTGGACAGCGCAAATATCGAGTATGTGAAGTGGGATATGAACCGTCAGCTGTCTGACTTGGGAAGCGCCGAACTGCCGGCAGACAGGACGGGAGAACTTTACCACAGATTTGTCTTAGGTGTGTATGAGCTGCAGGAGCGGTTGGTGACGGATTTTCCGAATCTTTTACTGGAGAACTGTTCCGGGGGCGGGGCCAGGTTTGACGCGGGAATGCTGTACTATAGCCCGCAAATCTGGTGCTCCGACGATACGGATGCCATTGAGCGGCTGAAAATTCAGGAGGGGACTGCCATGCTTTATCCCCTTTCCACCATGGGCGCCCATGTGTCCGTGTGCCCGAATCATGCCCTGGGCAGGGTGACGCCTTTTGACACCAGGGGATATGTGGCTCTGGCAGGGACTTTCGGGTATGAACTGGATGTGACAAAGCTGCCGGAGGCGGAGCAGGCGAAGATTCCGGGGCAGGTGGCATTGTATCATCAGTACAATGACCTGGTGCGCAGCGGGGATTATTACCGGATTGCTTCCTATGGGCAGAACCATGAGTTTGACTGCTATATGGTGGTTTCCCGGGACAGGGATGAGGCTCTGGTGACTTATGTTCAGGTGCTGAACCGTCCCAATTACCGGAGTCGTCTGATTCGCCTGCAGGGACTGGACCCGGAGAAGACTTACCGGTTGGAAGCCGTGGAGGGCGGAGAGGAGATGGCGGCCCTGGAGGGCAGGCGCTTTGGCGGGGATTTGCTGATGAAGGCCGGTATTACCATACCCAATCCCTGGGGGGATTTCCAGGGACGGCTGATTTATCTGCGGGCGGAGTGAAAGAATATCCATGGGGGTACAGGGGAAAGCTGATTCGGCGAAAGGATGGTTCCTATGAATTTGAAAGAGATCATTACTGCATGCGTTCTTTTTTTGGGATCGGCAGGGCTGTTTATCTTGAGTTTTCGCTCTTTCCGGGAAAAGGGGTTTCTCTTTAACAATGCCTATATCTATGCTTCAAAGCAGGAGCGGGAGCATATGAATAAAAAGCCCTACTATCGTCAATCCGCTATTATATTCCTGCTGTTGGGCGTTTACTTTGTGTTAGACGGAATGAAAGTTCTGCTGAACATGGACTGGCTGTTTTGGCCTGCGGGGATCATCATAGTTGTTACTATTATTTATGCCATTGTATCCAGTATAAAGCTTCCGGGATAAAGATTGAAAAATCACAGAATAATTGATTCCTGTCTGCAGGGCAGCAGCGGGAATACCTTTCCCGGCGGGGAGAAGAATATCCTGCAGGGGAAGAACAAAAAGCAAGAGAGCGGAAAACAGGTGTGGAGTATGAGAAAACAGAGTGGGATAGACGGCGTGGGGCGGACAGGGCTTAGGGGAGCTGCCTGGCTTGCGGCAATGGGCTTGTCCCTTTTCCTGCTGACGGGGTGTGGGCAGGTTCCGGGGGAAAACAATGTAGGAAACGGAGTCGGAAGCGGGAACTCGGAGGACAACAGCCCGGGAAACGGAATTGAGAGCGGAAACTCGGAGGACAACAGCCCAGAAAACGGAATTGAGAGCGGAAACTCGGAGGACAACAGCCCAGAAAACGGAATTGAGAGCGAGAGTCCGGAGGACAACGGCCCCGGAAACGGAATTGAGAGCGGGAGCCAGGAGGGCAGCACACCTCCGGAAGCCGGGGATTTTCAGCAGATTTTCGACGCGGCGGAGGCGGAGACGGCAGGAAAAGTGCGCCTGGAAACAAAACTGGAGGGTTACACCGGCAGCGGATACCTGGCAGGCTTCGAGTCCCAGGAGGACAGCTGTTCGTTTCAGGTGGAGATTCCTGCTGCGGGAAGTTATGACATTATCGTCATAAGCGCGGGAATTGGCGGAGAGAAGACCAACGGCATAGCGGTGGACGGAGAGACGGTGGGAAGCTTTGTCACGGCTTCGGAGGAATTCGGGGAGGCGGCGCTTCAGCGGGTTTACCTGGAAAGCGGCGTACATACAGTGAGTATCACCACGGAATGGGGGTGGATCGGCGTGGATGCCATGAAAATCAAAGCAGCACAGCCTCTGCCGGACAGTGTGTTCCAGGCGGAAGGAGATTTGGTGAATCCCAATGCCACGGAGAGTACGAAGGGGCTGATGGCATATCTGCAGGATATCTATGGGAAATACATTCTTTCGGGACAGCATTCGGATAAAGGCGTGGGAGGACCCGAGATACTGGCGCTGAAGAAGGTAAACGGGGATAAGACGCCTGCCGTATTGGGACTGGATTTTATCGAATATACCCCTTCCCGGGTGGCAAACGGTTCCTCGGGTATTTCCACACAGTTAGCCATCAACTTTGACGCCATGGGGGGAATCAACACCTTCTGCTGGCACTGGAATGCGCCGGAGAAATACCTGACGGATGAGGAACCCTGGTATCGGGGTTTTTATACGGAAGCTACGAATATTGACCTGGGGGCTATCATGAGGGGAGAGGATGAGGAGGGATACGGGCTGCTGCTGCGGGATATTGATGCCATTGCGGAGCAGATTGCCATTCTTCAGGAGGCGGATGTGCCCATTTTGTTCCGCCCGCTCCACGAGGCTTCCGGCGGTTGGTTCTGGTGGGGCGCTGCCGGGCCGGAGAGCTATATCGAGCTGTGGAAACTGGTTTTTCAGCGGATGACGGAGTACCATAAACTAAACAACATCATCTGGGTCTGGAACGGGCAGGATGGGGACTGGTATCCGGGGGACGAATATGTGGACATCATCGGGGAGGACATCTACCCCGGCAAACAGGTCTATCTCTCCCAGAGCGGGAAATTCAGCCAGGCGGTGGAGTATGCGGATTCTCCCAAACCCATTGCCCTGACGGAGAACGGCTGTCTCTTTGACCCGGAGCTTGCGTTCCGGGATCAGGCGCCATGGCTCTGGTTCTGCACCTGGAGCGGAGAGTTTGTGGTGAAAAATAATCTGCCCCTGCTTTCCGAGGAATATACGGAGGAGTCCATGGTCAGGAAAGTGTATGAAGATGAACGTGTAATCACCCTTGATGAGCTTCCGGACTGGAAACAGTATTGAGCATGCAGAGATGCTGCGGCGGACGGCAAACTTTAACATGGCAATTTGCAGAAATAAGCAGACTGCCATGTTTTTCTTTTAAAAGGCGTTTGTGCGGAGGGCTTTTACGTAATTTCGAAATTTTTCAATATCTGCCAATAAGCCCTCCTGCAGCTTTTGGGAAGTCATGATAGCCTGGTTATACTGCGCCTCCGTGATTTCCCCTGCTTTGAATGCAGCCTGCAGCTCGTCCATATCGTCCACAATTACATTTCCGTCCGGATAGACAATCAGGTCCAGATACAAATCATAAAAATAGGGAACACCGTCATCGTCACATCCCTGTTTATCAATCATGTCGATATAGCAAACCTTCATTTCGCAGCACTCATCCATCATGACTGTCATGCAGTAGTATTCGTTTTTGGGCAGAATGGTCATCCAGTGATAGCCGCTGTCACAGACAACAATATCATTTCCGTTATATTTCCATACCTGCTTTTCCGAAACGGTATTTATAGTCAATAATCCAAGATAGCCTTTTAAAAGCGGCGTATCCATCTCTTTCCCGGTTCTGGTCTTTGAAGTGATACATTTCCATTCGTCATAGGTTAGCCTGCATTTATACATGGGGATTCCTTTCGGGCTTTGAAGTATTTTGGTAATGTTATTTTAGCAAATGGTTACGAGAATTACAACACTTGTTCAGAACTGCAGTATGCTTCCATGGCCGACGCTGTTATATACATGGCTGAAATACTGGAAAAAGCTGTTGTTTCGGGAGTTTGACACCTAAGAACTACGAAATAACCCGCAAAGCCAGTAATGG
>CAJUGL010000061.1 GCA_910586515.1 uncultured Acetatifactor sp. | reverse complement strand
TCAGCCCGGGAATCAGGTTATAGCTCTGAAATACAAATCCGATATACCGCCGCCGGAAAACCGTGAGGGGGTCTGGTGCCAGGGAATAGAGGTCTGTGCCGTCGATTGTCACGGTTCCCCCGGTGGGCCGGTCAATGCCGCCCAACAGATGCAGCAAGGTGCTCTTGCCGCTGCCGCTGGAACCGATCACAGAAACAAAGGCGCCGCGTTCCACGGACAGAGTTACCCTGTCCAGTGCGCACAGCGCATGTTCTCCGTTTTTGTACACCCTGGTCAGTTGATTCGCCTGTATAAGCATGTTTTGTACTCCTTCCATCTGTTTTAAGACTGGATTATATGATATCAAACGAATCTTTCTGAGCCGTAACGAAATCTTTCCATTTTGAAATATTCTTTTGAAAACCTGTGCAGGTTAGTTGGAGGCGTTTCCCTGCTCCGTGGGCAGGAAAATGCTGAACCTGCACCCTGTATCCTCGCGGTTCTGGCAGAGTACCCATCCTCCCTGCGCCCAAACAATCATCCGGCAGAGTGTGAGACCGATTCCGACGCCGGAGGGATTCCGATTTGTCTTTCCACGGTAAAAACGTTTCCAGATTTCCGATAATTCTTCCTCCGGGATGCCGGGGCCTTCGTCAAGGATATCCAAACGGATATATGTCTCATACCGTTGGGCTGCAACCGTAATCTTTGAGTTTTCCGGCGCGTATTTTACGCCGTTATCGAGAATGGTTCCCACTGCCTCGGCAGTCCAGCGCAGATCGAATAAGGCAGTCAGCCCCTGGGGGATGTTCACGGAAAACACTATGCTTTTCTTCTCCGCTGCGGGTACCACGGCTGACAGTGCCTGTGCCGTTAAGGTCTCTACCGATTCCATAACAGGATGCACATTCTCCTCAATCAGCCCTCCCTCACACCGGGAGAGCTTCACCAATGCGTCGAGCAGAAACTGCAGTTTCCCGGTCTGTTCGGCGATAGCCTCAGCTTCCGCAGAGGGCGGCAGCATTTCGGCGTACATGGCGGCAGCAGTCAACGGTGTCTTGCATTGATGCGCGATATCCGAAACCAGTGCGGCAAGATTGCGATAGCTCTCTGTGACGCGTCTGTCCCGGGTTTTCTCCTGGCTCCGCTTAAGTCTGAGCTGCCGGGCGATGGGTGCGATTTCGCTCTCATCCACTGTAAAACAATCGCTGTCCTCAAGTGCCCTCTGCACATCCCTTAACAGCCTCTGCCTCCGCATTTTCTCATACAGGGCAAAGCATGAGGCGAGAATGCCTGTAAATACCGCATAGGAAACAGTCGGCCAAATGCTGCCTGCATAAAGGCAGTTCACAAGACAGAAGGCCGCTGTCAGAAAGAGCCAGATCCCGGCAAAAACGATAGTCATACCCTGTCACCTGCCCACATATATCCGAGTCCGTAAATGGTACTGATGCTTTTCTCGCCCAGCTTCCCGCGCAGACGGCTGACGGCAATGTTCAAGGCGTTTTCATTCAGTTCCTCTCCGCCCTCCCAAAGGGCGTCCGTCAGTGCCGCACGAGAGAGCACTTTGCCTGCGTTTTTCACAAGTGCCGCCAACAGCCTGCATTCCGTAGAGCCCAGACACACCCTGGCACCGTCTGCAAAGAAATCCAGGGACGCGAAATCGAACCGATACCGCCGGTCAACATACAGATCGTTCCGCTTTTCCGCCCGTTCCAGCAAAGCGGCGATACGCTCCCTGAGTACCATCAGAGAAAACGGCTTTTTTACATAATCCCAGGCTCCGGCACGAAACGCAGCCACCTCATCGATCTCGGAATCACGCACTGTAAGAAAGATCACGGGTATCGCTGTTCTTTTCAGGAGTTCCCGACAAAAATCAATGCCGTTCCCGTCCGGCAGATTGCAGTCCAACAGCAGCAGATCATACCTTTCTGCATCCAGGTGCTGCCTGGCAGACATGAGATTTTCCGCACCGGCCGTATCCAGTGTATCAGAAGAAAGGGATTGGCACAAACCTGTGCGGATAGCATCATCGTCCTCGACAATCAGCATTCTTTTCATAAACAGTTTCTCCTTATTCCTGGCATCGACTATACGCTGCCCATTTTTCCACGCCCCATTTGACACAACCATATTATATTTCGCTTTCTCAAAATATACAAGCCGCAAAGGGGACATTTTTATTAAATTCAGGATTGCCATTTAGGTTTCAAATTCTACCATTTAGGCAGACCCTCTTGCAT
Organism: uncultured Acetatifactor sp.; assembly: GCA_910586515.1. Lineage (GTDB taxonomy): Bacteria > Bacillota > Clostridia > Lachnospirales > Lachnospiraceae > Acetatifactor. The sequence goes on along the minus strand of CAJUGL010000061.1, from coordinate 18,540 downwards.
TTATATCATGTATCTGCTAAGGTTAGAAAAACCTGAAAGCATATTTACGAAAGAGAGGGGAAATCAGTGCCAAGGATCGGGATATTGTGCGACCGAGACGAGGAAAGAGAGGAAATCATACATATTATTAAAATGCTGGCAGCAAGAGAGGAATTTGACTGTTCCATATGCAGCGTTGCCCGGGAAGAAACGGCAGAGTGGAAAGATATATCATGCATAATATTGGCCTGGGAGAATAGAGACAGGGCTTTTCGCTATGCTGAAAAAATTTGGAGCAGAGAGCATTCAATGCCGGTTATATACGTTGCATATAGGGTGGAAGATATTATTGCAGCTTTGGAGATGCCTTTTTTTCATACTGTCAGGTTATTTGGATTAGAACAGGATATGGAAGCCGCATTTCGCAAAATGGGAAGAGTGCGTCTGTCCGCAGCAGACAAAATACGGTTTACCCAAAATGGACAGCTCATGTTAATTCCAACAAGAGAGATTCTTTATCTGGAAAGTGAGGGGCATGAAATTCGTCTGCATTTGGCAACTGACATGGTTATGGTAAAGGAAAATCTGTCGCAGTGCCAGGAAAGACTGAAGGGTAGAGGTTTTGTCAGAATATATACCAGTTTTCTGGTGAATATGTACCATATCCGTTGCCTGGAGAAGGAAAACGTACTGCTTGACAATGGGGAGTGTCTGTATGTGAGCCGAAGAAAGTATCCGGAGGTAAAGCTTATGTTTGAAAATTATATACGTCATCTGGATTTTATATGATACCCCTTTGTGAATCCTAATAATATGATTCCATAGTATGAGTAATATTTTAAGAAGGAGGAATGTGATATGATCATGGTGGAAAACCTGAAAAAGGAGTTTACATATTATAAAAAAATGACAGGGATCAAAGGCTCCCTGCACAATATATTTCACAGGGAGTCACTGACAAAAGAAGCGGTCCGGGATATTTCCTTTTCCGTGGAGAGCGGTGAAATGATAGGTTTTTTAGGGCCCAACGGGGCAGGGAAGACCACCACGCTGAAGATACTTTCGGGTATTCTGTATCCCACAGGCGGCAGGATTGAGGTGGACGGGTTCATTCCCTGGGAACGCAAAAACGAATTTAAAAGGCGTATCTCTATTGTCATGGGGCAGAAAAACCAGCTCTGGTGGGATCTGCCGGCCAGTGACAGCTTTTATCTGAACAAATGTATTTTCGGAGTGGACGATGGTTCTTACAGGGATATCATAACAGAGTTATCCGAGCTGTTGGATGTGAAGGAGCTTCTGAATGTGCAGGTGCGGCGGCTTTCCCTTGGCGAGCGGATGAAAATGGAAATTCTGGCGGCTCTGATTCATCGGCCTGATATCCTCTTTCTGGATGAACCTACCATTGGGTTGGATATTTTGTCCCAGAAAAAGATCAGGGAATTTTTAAAGATATATAATGAACAGTGGAAGACCACGGTTATCATTACAAGCCATTATATGGCGGATATTGAGGCCCTTTGTGACAGAGCTGTCATTATCAACCAGGGGCAGCTTGTGTATGATGGAAAGCTGGCAGATATGAACCAGGTTCTGGGAAAGAGGAAGCTGCTTTCTGTGAAGACTTCCGAGGCAGTGGATATAGGGGCATGGAAAACCTTCGGCATGGTCAGGGAAGTGAGCGCTGCAGGCGCGGTTCTGGAGGTTCCACAGGAAAAAGTAAAGGAAGTTCTCAATGCAGTTCTGTCAGAACTTCAGGTAGATGACTTTACGGTAACGGAGATTCCGATCGAGGAGAGTATAGCCCGCTTTTATCAGAAGGAGGTGGTGATGCCGTGAGCAGTTACCGTTGCGTATTTTTGATGGGGGTGGAGCAGGCGTTGGAATACCGGGTCAGTTTCTTCTTAAGTATGCTCAGCGCGGTATTTCCCATTATCATTCAGACTACCATGTGGAATTATCTGTACAGGCATTCGGACGCGGCTGCAGTATTCGGATATCAGCAGGGCGAGATTCTGCTCTATACTCTACTGGCCACAATTGTGTCCCAGTTGGTGAGCACCGGGTTTGAAGGAGAGATGAACAGCGACATTAAGATGGGAGGATTGAATAAGTACCTGGTGCGTCCTGTAGGATATAAAGGATACCGCTTTTTCCGGTTTCTCGGACAGAAAATTCCAAGAGTGATGGTGGTTGCGCCTGTGATGGCGGTTATCATTGGTATGGCGTTCTGGCAGGGGATGCCGGTTTCGGCAGGAAGGGTTCTTGCGTTTCTGGTAAGTCTGGGGCTGGGGCTGATATTAAACTTTTCCATATTTTACTGTATTGGACTGTTGGGTTTCTGGCTGACGGATGTGGACAAGCTGTTCGGCACAATCAGCATTGTATTGACAGTGGTAAGCGGCGGCGTTTTTCCGTTGGATATTTTCGGAGGGGTGGTTGAGACTCTGGTGAATCTGCTGCCTTTTGGCTATACAACCCAGTTTCCGGTGAATATTGTAAATGGACGGTTTGGATGGGAGCGCATGGGAGTGGGATTTGTCTTTCAGATTGGGTGGATTTTTATCTTTGTCTGTCTGGGAAAATATATGTGGCGGCATGGTGTGAAGCGGTATGCCGCAGTAGGGGGATGAATCGACTTTATGCAGAAAGGAATGGGATTTGCATAATCCTGGGTAGAAAATGAAAAAGATTGGACGTTACCTTAAGCTTATGGGAGTTTTTGCGAAATATTCCCTGATGTCCGCCCTGGAATACCGCATTAATTTTGTCGCCGGAGTGACTGTGGAGATGGGGTGGATGATTATCAAGCTGCTGTACGTGGCTGTTATTTATAAGGCGGGGACCAATATTGGCATACTGACACCGGATCATATTCTGCTGTTTGTTGGAACTTATGTGCTGATGACGGGAATTTACATGCTGTATTTCGGAAATTTTGTATCTTTGCCCGGGATGGTGCAGCAGGGGGAATTGGACCTGTATATTGTAAAGCCGGTGTCACTGCAGTTTCTTGTAACAATGCGGAGGCTTGATTTCGCTTTTCTGCTGCCGGATTTTGTGGCAGGTGTGGCAATGATTGTTCTCGGATGGCATCTGGCAGGGCTTCCGGTGGGAGTAGTCCCCATAGTGGGATTTCTTTTTTTCCTGGTCTGTGGATGTCTTCTGACCTATAGTATGTTTTTACTGCCGTATATTTTGAGTTTCTGGATTATTTCCGTTGGCGGTATTGTGGATATCAGCAATGCTCTGTGGGATTTCAACAATATGCCCTCCATGATGTACGGAAAATGGTTTCGGCGGATCGGAACTTATATTTTACCGGTTTTTGTGATAACGAATTTTCCGGGTTTGTTTTTGATGGGGGAATTGTCGGTATGGGCCTGCGCATGGGGAGCCGGGGTGCCTGTTTTGTTTTTTGTCCTGTCCCGTATTTTATGGAAATTTTCCCTGAAAAAGTATAGCAGCGCAAGCTCCTGACGGCAGTGCGGGAAGAGACTGCACTGGCAGGAACCTGCAGTATAACAGCGGTGCGGGTCATGCTAGGCATAATACTGCGCCTGGGCATGCCACATCTCGTAATATTTTCCGGTTTCATCTGCAAGGAGTTCCTGGTGGGTTCCGGTCTGGACGATTCTGCCCTCGTGGAACACCAGGATTCTGTCGCAGAGTCTGCAGGAGGACAGGCGGTGGCTGATATAGATGGTGGTTCTGTCTCCCGCGATCCGGTCAAATTTTTCATAAATTTCCGCTTCCGCAAGGGGGTCCAGGGCAGCGGTTGGCTCATCCAGGATGATGAATGGGGTGTCCCGGTACAGCGCCCGGGCAAGGGCGATTTTCTGGGTTTCCCCGCCGGATAGCTCCACTCCGTCTGCGTCAAAATCCTTATAGATGGGGGTTTCCAGTCCCCTGGGCATCTCACGGTACCGCTTTCCAAACCCAGTCTCCTCCAGCAGCCGCCTGGCCCGCTCTTCATCCCAGGAGGCGCTGCAGGACACATTGTTTCCCAGGGGAACCGCAAGCAGGTTATAGTCCTGGAAAACCACGGAGAAAATGTCCAGGTACTGGCGGTAATCGTATTTGCGGATATTGAAATCATTCATGATGATCTCTCCTTCCGTGGGTTCATAGAGGCGGCAGAGGAGCTTTATGAAGGTGGTTTTGCCGCTTCCGTTCATGCCTACCACAGCCAGACGTTCTCCGGAACGCAGGTCCAGATTGATGTTGCGCAGGGCAAAGCTGCGGCTGCCCGCGTACCGGAAGCTGACGTTGCGGAAGGTGATGTCAAATTGCCTGTCGCTGCGCTTTTCCACGGCCAGGCTGCCCTGGTACATATCGTTTTTGATGTCAAAGAAGGCAAGGTAGTCTGCCAGGAATTTTTCGTTTTGCCAAATCCTGCCGGGAATATCCAGAAGCGTCTGAATACATTCCGTCAATCTCCCCAGATAACTTACATATTTGATGATGCTTCCCACAGGGAAGGCGCCCAGTGCGCAGTAATAGCACACGATGAGATAGGAGAAGCCTGTTGTCAGCCAGAAAAAGACCGTTCCGGGAACCGTGACAAAACAGAAGATTTTATGTTGGGTATCCATGAAAATCTTTCTGTGTTCCTGGTTGAATTTCCGGAAAAATCTGTCTATTGTCAGCTGCTGACGGTATATTCGATTGTCTGTTCCGGATGGAAAAAATCCCCGGCTAAGTCGGTTTTCCTTCAGCATATGCTTTCCGATATTGTCCCAGAATGCGGCGGTTTTCTGGCCGCCGCGTAGCCGGAAGAGGAAGCCTCCGGCTACGGATGCAGTCAGCGCTGCCAGGAGCAGCAGACTGGTCCGGGAAAACGGTGCAGCCGCCATCAGGGAAAGCATTTCCCCAAACAGAAAGGCGGAGAAAGCCAGATTTACCAGGCAGTCCATAAGTAGCTCCGCGGTATTTCTCATATTGACGACACCATAGGAATTGATAAACTGGTTTTCGTCTATTTTTCTTCTCATCTGGCGGATGTCCGGATTTTCGATCTTGTCGTAGTCCAGGCCCAGGGTTTTGCGGTAAAAGGCCTCCGCCTGGCGGTTTTCCAGAATTTCAAGGGCGGTTTCCACCTGTCTGTCCAGGACGGCCGCAGCGGAGCGGATCAGCAGGATGCCTGTCAACGCTGCCGCCGCCAGGAAATAAAGCTCCCTTTTTTCCTGTCCCCGGGAAAGCGAGTTGATGATCTCCGCAGTCATCCAGAGGTTGAAGTAAAAAGAGATATTTTTGAAAATTGTCTTCAGGAAGTATAGGGGGAAGTACTTGGGATTGTAGCTCCTGTATTGTCTGAATGCCCTCTTTGTTGCGCTGTGTTTTTTCATGTCTGTTCTCCTGTTTTCGTTCCGCGCGGCAGCCTCATGTATGGGCCGCGCTGTCTTCTTTACCGTCTTGATAGTACTTGCTCTGTACACCGAACATGGAGGCATAGTTGCCGTTTTTCGCCATCAGTTCTTCGTGGGAGCCGATTTCCTTTATCACACCGTCTTCCAGCAGGACAATCCGGTCACAGAAGCGGGTGGAGGCAAATCGGTGGGAGATATAGACGGAGGTTTTTCCCCGGGTGAGGGTCCGGTACTGCAGATACAGTTTGTTTTCCGCAATGGGGTCAAGGGCGGCGGTGGGTTCGTCCAGGACAAGAATGGGGCTGAGCTTGTAGATGGATCTGGCCAGAACCAGTTTCTGCATCTCTCCCCCGGAAAAATCCACCCCGTCGTCATAGATTCCCTTTATCAGGTGAGTATCCATTCCACCGGGCAGGCTCCGGACTTTTTCATAGATTCCCGAAGCTTTCATGGCTGCAGCAGCAGCTTCTCTTGCCCCAGGACGCTCTGAATCCACGCCTGCCACAAACTCAAAAACAGTGAAGGCAATTGGCCGGATTTCCTGGAAAACTGCGGAAATCAGGGAGTAGTATTCTTCGATATTGTACTCCCGGATATCTCTTCCGTTCACCAGTATTTCGCCTTTGGTGGGTTGAAATAATCCGCAGATCAGTTTCACCAGGGTGGTTTTTCCGGAGCCGTTTTGCCCAACCAGAGCCAGTTTTTCCCCTGCTTTTATCTGCAGGCTGATCCCCTTCAGGGTATCCGTGCAGGCTCCGTCGTATCGGTACCAGACATCCCGCAGCTCAATGGAGACAGGCCCGGAAGGAAGGGGGCAGCCCTTTTTGTGGTTGAACTTGTCCGGATAATCGTAGAATTCCCGGTAGCAGGCAATTTTTTCCGCCCGGGTATTCAGCCTGGCCAGGTCCCTGATAACGGACTCGAAAAATCCGCCCAGGCTTAGAAGCATGTTGAAGTAGAAGACAAATTCTCCCACGCTGATACTGCCGTTAAGGTAAAAGCCGATAAGGACAAAATAGGCGGCGCAGTTCTTCACCAGATCCATGAGCCAGTACAAAAGCCTGGCCCAAAGCTCCCGCAGGCTACAGCGTTTGTTCCAGGCCAGAATGAAGTCCTGGTATTCCTGCATCATGTTTTGCAGCCAGTTTTCCAGGCCGTAGAGTTTGATGTCCTTAGCCGGTGAGAAATCTCCGGAAAGTCCGTTTAGATAGTTTCGTTTTCGAATTTCTTTTTCCCATTTGTGCTTGTTTTTTTCATAATATACGGCACGCCATCTGGAAGTAAAATAGGATCCCAGGGATACCGCGGCGGTCACTGCCACCAGAACAGGATTCAGCACGGTCAGCAGCGAGATATAGGCTGCAATGGCTGTCACATGGTAAAGGACCTGGGACAGATCCTGCCAGAAGAATTCCGCAGAGCAGTTGCCCCTGCAGGCGTCGTCCCAGGCATATCCGCTGATTTCCTTAAAGTCCTGCCGAAAGGTATTTTCATAGTCCGTTTCATAATTTTCCCGGGCGCGCATTTGCGCCTGATAGACAAATGTGGGATAGTATTTTCTTCCCTGTCTCCGGGAGTCAATGAAGTCCTGGAGCAGATTCAGCAGAATGCGCAGGGCAATGTAGACGGCGCATGTGGGCAGGAGCTGTCTGAATGCCGCGCCCCTGCCCACGGAGTCAATAAGGAGTCCCGGAAAGGAATCCGCCGCAAGAGAACGCGCTGCCTCCGGCAGGAAGGCTGCAAAAATGAAAAACAGGAACCATTTATCCAGTTTCCAAAGCTGTTTTACGGCCCACAGAAGGCAGCCAAATGTGGTATATTTATGCTTCTTTGTTTCTTTTTTCTTCATCAGCTCATCCTCCATGCCTGTACTTCTGCGTATGTCTGTATTTCCGCATATCTGAAATGCAAGTATTAGTATAGCATGCAGGCAGAAAAAAAGCGCAGTTTGATACCAAATGCGGAAAATTTGATGTCAAATGCGCTTCAGGCAAAGCTACGGGATGCCTGGGGTGAACCGGGGCGGTTACTGCGGCAGCAATACTTCCGTGGAAAAGGCTTCCTCCTCGGAGGCCCTGGTGACATGCCCGCCCAGTTTTTTCACAATGGCGTCCACCCGGTTAAGCCCCAGTCCCCGGCCGGCTCCTCTGGTGGTGCGGAAGTGATTCTTTTTCCGGCCTCCGGCGGTATTTGTCAGGGCGGAATACAGGAAATTCCCTTTCATTTCCATATAAATGCGGATCAGCCGTTTCTCCGGGGGCAGCTCCATACAGGCTTCCATGGCATTGTCCAGGAGATTTCCCAGAATGGTACATAAATCCAGTTCCGGTGTGGTCAGGTGTACAGGAATGCGAACGCTTGTTCTGACCCGAATCTGTCTTTCCCCTGCCAGGGACAGCTTGCTGTTCAAAACGGCGTCCGCGGCGCTGTTTCCGGTTCTGATCACAGTTTCCACATTGGTCAGGTCCTGGTCCAACATATCCAGATAGCGTTGGATTTCCGCCATCTCTCCCCTGGAGGCATGGACTTTCATGGCCTGGATGTGATGCCTGTAATCGTGCCGCCAACCTCTCATTTTCCCGTACATATTTTCCACTTCGGCGTAGTATTTCTGCAGAAGTTCCTGCTCAAAGGCGGCAACTTTTTTGGCGATAAGCTTATCTAAAAACATGATGTTCTCCCTGTTTTGGAATCCGGTTTTCCGGCGTTCTTTTTGGGGGTTGGTTCTTCCGTGCAGTCTTCCGGGATATGTCCTGGGCGGCACTGCCGGGTCACAGGTATCTGGCCAACGCGCTGTAGATATCCCCATACAGCCCCCTGCGCAGGGGAAGTGAGTCGCCGTTTGCCATGGTGATCTGGGAACGTGTGATTTTCTTAATATAGTTCAGGTTCACAACAAAAGAGCGGTGTACCTTAAAAAAAGTCTGGTCCAGCTGTTCCGAAAACCTGCTCAAAGCCATGCGCATCCGGTAGACTTCCTGAAGCGTATGTACGGCAATATACACATTTTCGGACTCAATATAGACAATATCGGCAAGGGGTACCTTTACGCTGCCGTCTTTGTCCGCAACCAGGACACAGCGCTGCCGGAAAGACAGATTGTAAGCCGCCCTGTCCAGAACCGGGCAGAGCTTCGCATCATCCACCGGCTTCAGCAGGTAATGGAGGGCGGATACGTCAAATCCGTCGCTGAAATATTCGTAGTATCCGGTGATGAAGATGATCTGCAGGGATTTGTTTTCCCGCCTTATCTCTTTCGCCAGTTCCACACCGCTCATTCCCGGCATCTCCACATCCAGAAGCAGGATGTCGAAATCCTTCTCCTCATCATAATCGAAGAGAAAGGCTTTCGCGTCCGCATATTTTCGGATTTCAGCAAGGCGCCGCGTTTTCCCGGCCCAGGAGGAGGCGATTCCGGACAGGAATTCCCTCTGGCTGTTATCGTCGTCGCATATGGCTATTTTCAGGTTCATACGGTAAGATTCCTTTTTCCTGTTGGCTTTTTTTGGACTGCCGGGAATCGTCATTTAAAGTTTGGCGTACATGGTGATCCGGAAGATGCCGTTTTCCGTATCGCAGCCTACAGTGCCCTTTATTTTTTCGGAAAAGGACCGTACGCTCTGCATTCCCAGTCCATGGTCTCCCTTTTTCCTGCTTCTGGGAAGCTTTGTGTCAGGGTCCAGAAGGATTTCATCCCGGTATTGGTTTTTGGTCTGGATAAATAAACGGTGGTCCAGGCAGTGGATTTTTATTTCAATATGCCTTTTTTCCTGTTCAAGGGTTTTCACGCATTGGAGTGCATTCTCAAACAGATTTGCGATTACAAGGGTGAGTTCATAATCGTTCACCGGTATTTCCTTTGGGATTCTGGCATCCAGATCCACTTTGATATCAAGGGACAGGGCCTTTGCCATCATGCTTGAGAGAATGGTGTTGACCACAAGGTTGCCGCAGTATTCCTCCACTTTGTTTTCACTGGCCATGTGGCGTATATGCTCATTTACTTCCCTGATTTTTTCATAGTTTTTCTGTTCCAGAAGGGAATCGATGATTCTGGAATAGTGGCGGAGGTCATGATGCAGTATTTTCAGGTTCTGTTCTGCCTGCTCCACAAGATAGTGTCTGCTTTCCAGTCCCTGTATGTAAGAATTCTGCAGCCTGTTTTCCCAGTAGATGGCGCTTCTTTTGTTTTCGCTTTCCAGGTATCGGAGTACCACAATGTAGGATATAAACATGGTGATCAGGATGAACACGATACCGGGAATATTATCCGGATTGTCGTATAGCGTATGGGGAAAAAAGGCAATGAAGGAAAAGCTGCAGTAAAAGAAAACGGGTATCAGACAAAGCTCCCACAGGCCTTTCTGAACGGGTTTTTCCTGAAATTTCAGACAGCTGTTCCTGACGGTAAGGGACAGGAGGAGCAAAATGCCAAGGTGTACGGCAGTGCCGCCCAGGATGCCTGCAAGGGAGCTTCCGGTGCATATTTTAAGGATGGCAGAAGAGACGGCGCCCGCTATTACATAACTGGAGGCGCTGAGCGCTACAAACAGGGACTGGCCGCTTTTTTTCCTGGCAGTGAAAAAGGCCGTGGACTGGGTTGCGATAATCTGCAGTACAGTCACCAGAACATAGCAAAGGGGGCTGTCCGGATAGAAAAGCAGTTTGAAGAGGTCCAGTATGCTTAAGGCTGAAAACAGGCCCAGGCACAGAAGGCCTGTGATAAGCCTGGAATAGCGGTGTACGATAAACAGATAAATATACAGAATCAGGAATATGTGGCTTACAATGTAGGACAGGGTGGTGAAAGAATTCATGTTGTCTCCTTATTTATACTGCACGCCGATTAAATTTGCAGCACAACCAGACTGCAGACCGCCAGCCAGGTACTTTCCCGCTATACTGCAAATCCAGGCGGTCTGCAGTATAGCTCCGCATCTGCCCTGGCCGGCACTTGGACTTATTTATGCTGTTCTGAAATGTACAGGAGATATTCCTTTTGGGCATCCGGGGAACTTTTTCTGCTTACGGGAATATTTGCGCCGCTGTCCATTACCGCCGTGTTCTGATTCAGGGTTCTGACATGGTCCATGTTGATCAGGAAGGACTTGTGGACATAGAGGAAGTTTCCGGCAGGGATCAGTTCCTTTGTGGCTTCCTCAAAAGATGTCCGTATATTGATGCTTGTTATTGTTTTCCCATTGGTCAGGTGGACCTCCAGTTTCCGGGAAGCATTTTCTATGTATTCGATGTCGGCGTAAAGGACGGATTCCAGGCCTCCCTTTATTTTTACCGGGTAGGCGTCCTTTCGGGATTCCATCCGGGACAGGGCGTAATCCAGGGCTTCAAAAAGTTTGTTCTCCGCAACCGGCTTCAGCAGGTATCTGATGGCATGTACATTGTAGGCGTCCATGGCGAAATCGTCGGAGGCGGTGACATAAATCAGGGCGCTTCTGCTGTTGTTTTTTCTGATCTGGCTTCCCAGGTCTATGCCTGTCATCCGTGACATGACGATGTCCAGAATGTAGATTTCTGCTATTTCGTTCTTCTGTATTTTGTGCAGAAGAGCGGATGCGTCGGAAAATTTTTCTATTTCAAAGCGGACGCCGAAGCGGCAGCTGCCGTAGTTCAGCAACAGCCGTTCCAACTCGTCCAGGTCCCTGGGTTCGTCATCACAGATTACAAGCCGCATCAGTCCCGATTCCTCCTGGTTTGTCAAAAGTCCCGTGTGTTCGACTATAGTATACACCATTTCCGGGAAAAGTAAATTGTTTTTTGGATTTGAAAAAGGGGATAAAAATCCGAAAAAACAGATTGACATGCTTGTTGTTCTTTGTTAAGATAATTATATCAGTCTAGGGACATCTAAAGAAATTTCTACAACCATTTCAGGTGACGATCCCTGTATGAGAATGGAAGAAGGGCATTCCTAATAAATATGGCGGATTGCGGAGATGTGGTATTGGAGAAATCATCTTTACGTGCATCGTACATGCTCTTCTTTTGTTATATAGGAAAGGAGAATTGTATGAACAAAAAGGGATTTAAGAAGCTCGAGGAGATGAATCTGTTGGATGACTTTCTGTTTGGTTCCATGGTGGCTTATCCGGAGATCGGGAAAAGGTTTGTGAAGATTCTTTTGAGAACGATTTTCGGCAGGGAGTTCAGGCAGCTGTCAGTGACGGCTCAGAAAGTGTATTATGGGGCAGATAGAGATCTGCACGGTGCCAGACTGGATGTCTATCTGGAACCGGAAGAGAATTCCGGAGAGCGGGTGACAGTCTATGATATCGAGCCTGATTTGAAGGACAGGAATTCGGACATAAGGGCGCTGCCGCGCAGAATGCGGTTTTATCATGGAAAAATTGCCGCGAGAAGTCTGGATTCCGGTACAGATTACGATAAACTGAAAAATGTGGTCATTATCATGATTGTGCCATATGACCCGTTTGGGTTAAACCGCATGATATATACAGTGAAAAATAAGTGCGTGGAAGTGCCGGATATGGAGTATGAAGACGGAGCAAGCACCCTTTTCCTGTATACGAAGGGGACAGAAGGAATTCCAAATGAGGCGATAAAGCAGCTGCTGCGCTACATGGAGAATACTACTTATGAAAATGCGGTGAATGAAGATTTGCGGGAAATGCACAGAATGGTCGAGACCGTAAAAAGAGATCCGGAGGTGGACGGAATGCGTATACAACTGGTGGAAGACGTCATTATGCTGTCGGAAGAGAAGAATAGTCTGACAGAAGAGAAAATTAAATTGACAGAAGAGAATGCTAAACTGGCAGAGGAAAATGCGAAAGTGGCAGAAAAGAATGTAAAGATAACAGAAGAGAATGCCAGAATGGCGGAAGAGAATGTAAAGATAACAGAAGAGAATGCCAGAATGGCGGAAGAGAATGTAAAGATAACAGAAGAGAATGCCAGAATGGCGGAAGAATTGATAAAGCTGCGGGAAGAACTTGCCCGGAGAGATGCAGTGGAAAAACAGACTGCGAATGATTGAAATACCGGAGTGGTTGGAATTCGCTGCCACGATAAAACACAGCGGAGCACATAAGCAAAGTATACGAAAGACAAGCAGACTGGAATGGAGTCTGCTTGTTTTTTAGGCGTCGGCAAAAATGGAAGTCTTCTCGTCAGAAGCTGAAGTGCGTAACAGTTCATATTAGCAGTGGGAACATCAGCAGAAAGATCTTGCATTCCACGATCTAATGTGTTAGAGTAAAATGGTGCTCTAATGCATTAGAGAGGAGGGCTTGTATGGATACACCGAAAATTTTTGAGAGCGAATATCGTTTCTGTCTGATTTTATGGGAGCAGGAGCCGGTGAAGAGCAGCGAATTGGTGCGGCTGTGTCAGGAGAGGCTTGGATGGAAGCCTACCACCACCTATACGGTAATCAAGCGGCTGTCGGAGCGTGGAGTAGTGAAAAACGAAAACAGTGTGGTCACAGCTCTGGTAAGCAGGGAGCAGGTGCAGGCGGCGGAGATTGAGGAGTTGGTGGAGAAAAAGTTCGGCGGCTCCCTTCCGGCGTTTGTGGCGGCATTTACAAAGCATGGGCGGATTACAGGGAAGGAAATTGACCAGGTACAGCGGATGATAGACCGATTCCGGGAAGGAGGGACGTGATGGCAGGTATCTTTTTGGAAGTGGTAAACCGGAGTATTGCGGCGGGATGGCTGGTACTGGCAGTGGTATTGCTGCGTTTTGTTTTAAGGAAAGGCCCCAAATGGATAAATCTGCTGCTCTGGGGCATGGTTGCCCTGCGGCTGCTGTTTCCGGTCACCATCGAGAGCAGCTTCAGCCTGATTCCTGACGCCAGGCCCATATCGGAAGGATTTGCCGGGGAGGTTTATTCTGCAGCGGATTTTTCCGGGGAGAACGAGGCAGGAGAAGCAGCATCTGTCCGGGGGGAAAGGGAGATTCGGAGGAAGGCGGAGAGGACAGGCTTTCGGGGAAGCGGAATCTGGGGAAAGATAACGCAGCAGAACGGCCTGGCAGAAGGCGGATTATGGGGATTTTGGAAGGAATCAAACAGCATTTTAATTCTGACGGCGATATGGCTGTCAGGAGCGGGACTGATGTTATTTTACGCCGTGTTCAGCTATTTTGGGCTGCGCAGGCAGGTGAGGACGGCGGTACTGTTTCGGGACAATATCTTCCGCAGCGAAGGGGTGGATTCTCCCTTTGTACTGGGGGTGATAAAGCCCAGGATTTATCTTCCCTTTCAGATGCAGGAAAGGCATCTGGAACTGGTGGCGCTGCACGAACAAATCCATATCCGCAGGGGGGACCATCTGTGGAAGCCGCTTGGATTCGGGCTGCTTGCGCTGTACTGGTTTCATCCGCTGCTGTGGCTTGCCTATGTGCTGCTGTGCCGGGATATCGAGCTGGCCTGTGATGAGAGTGTGATTCAGGGACTTGACAGGGAGAGGCGGGCAGATTACTCCCAGGCGTTGTTGGACTGCAGCACCCGTTCCAGGGGCATGGGAGTTTGTCCCCTGGCCTTTGGGGAGTCGGGGGTGAAAACCAGGGTGAAGTCCGTGCTGCATTATCGGAAGCCTACTTTTTGGGCACTGGCGGCGGCATTGGCAGCCTGTGGGGCAGCGGCGGTGTGTTTTCTCACCAATCCTGTCCGCCGGGATACCCTTGTCTGGGCACAGGCTCTGGAGGCGGAGGAAGTGGCGGAAGCGGAAGTGGTCATTTATTCCGGGTTGGAGAGGCAATCTATACAGCTTGCAAAAAATGACATTGATGTCATGGTTTCCCTGATTCAGCAGAGCAGAGGCAGGTATGTGGAGGAGCCGGAGGATTTGGACGGAGGCAGTATTTTCTTCTCTCTTACCATGGCAGACGGCTCTGTCCATGAGGTGGGAAACATGGGAAATACCTATCTGATCATTGACTGGGATTATTATGAGGCAGATTACAGCTGGCTGTCTTCCTGGGACGACGCTCTTCCGGAGGGAGAGGGACCGCTGCTGGAGGCGGTTATCTGGGAGGAGGCTGATCTGGACAGGGACGGTGAGCCGGAGGTAATCCGGGTCAGGGAGACGGTAAAAGGGGAGGCATATGTATTGGAGGTACTGAAAAGGGACGGCACGCTGCTGTGGAGTGAGGAGGCCGGGACATCCCATGTTGGGTGGAATACCCTTCTACTGTATCAGGAGGGGGAAAAGGATTTCCTGATCCGATATCATCCCAATCTTTCCCAGGGCTTCGGGAGTTATACCTGTGAGCAGTTTTCCCTGGCAGGGGGCGCTGAAACACCGGAAAACGCATGGGAGGCGGACTTTGAATTGGCGTCCGGCCAGGTGACGGGAAAGATGCGTTTCTTTGCGGAGCGGGTCAATGAATTTCTGGAGGAAGGGACGGTTCTCATCAGTACCCAGGACGGCCAGTTGGCTGTAGGACCCCGGCGGGCGGAGGAGTTGGCCGGGCTGTATCCGGTGCAGTTCTATCCGGAGGAGACAGAACCGGCGGAGCATGTGTGGGAGGATTTTGCCCAGGGACTGCCGGAGGAAGTGAAGCCCCTTGAATTTGTGTTTGCCAGCGGCGCCGGAGCCTGGGGCACTTCCCTCACTCTGTACCCGGACGGTTCCTTCCAGGGCATCTATTTGGGCAGCGAGGCGGTCGCCGGGGAGAGCTATCCCAGGGGAACAGTCAATATCTGCAGGTTCAGCGGGAAATTTGGCGATATAAGGGAGACGGGCGAGTATTCTTTCTCTATGCGCCTAACGGAACTGGATTATGAGACAGAGGCGGAAGCGGTGTGGATTGAGGAGGGCATCCGCTATATCGGTGCCGGGGCTGTGGGGCTGGAGGAGGGAGAGGAATTTATCTTCTATCTGCCGGGAGTGCCCATGGCAGAACTGGAGGAGGATTTTGTATTCTGGTCACCGGACTATTACCTGTGGAAGAACGGAGGAATCGAGAGACTGTCTGCCTATGGGATTTACAATGTGGAGGCCGGGTGCGGGTTCTTTACCAACTGGCAGGAGTGAATTGAGGGGCCTTATGTGCGCCGTGTCCGGCGGGATGAAAAAATTTTTCACCGCAGAACTTTTCTCCTTTTTTTCCGTTAATTATGGCAGGAAGCAAAATAAGCCGATCATAGAATGGAAAGGAGAGCGGGGAAATGAAAAAGAGGATGATACCATTGGTTCTTGTGTTGGGGCTGGTACTTGGCGGATGCGGAAAAACTGCGGATTCTGCCGGGGAAAACGAAACGGGTTCAGAAGAATCGGGGGGCGCAGGCGTGTCAGCGGCAGGAACCTTGCCGGAAGGAACCGGGAACGGGACGGCAGGCCGGGAAAACGTGTCTGTGTCGGAAGGGGCCGAAGAAGTCGGAGAGGGAATGCCGGAAGAAACCGGAAGCGGAGAAGGAACGTCAGAAGGAACCGGAGAAGAATCGACGGGAGAAACCGGAAGCGGAAAGGGAACCCCTGTAGTTCAGGGCGGTCCCTTTGGGGAGCTTTCTGTCATGCTCCCAGAAGGGTGGAAATATGAGCTGTGTCCCATAGACAGCGACAAGCTGCTGAACGGGCGATACGGCATTCGTTTTTCCCCGGACGACGCGGAGGAGGGATATATAGAACTGTGCTATATCGAGCAGTTCGGGGTGTGCGGAACAGGTCTGGAGGAGGAGACCGTGACAATTGCGGGGGTTCCGGCTTTCAAAGGCGTCTATGACGGTCACGGTTACTGGGATTTTATCAGCTTCCAGGAGAACTTCCGGGGCATGGTGGCCCTGACATCCTGTGTGGAGGGATGGTGGAGTGAATATGGGGAAGAGGCTACGGAGATTCTGGAGACGGTTTCCTTTGACCCGCAGGTAAAGGAAGGCGGCGCCTGTGTGTATCATGAAGAGTCCCAGGAGGACCAGATAGGCCTTTCTTTGACCCTGGAAGAAATATCTGCCTCCGGTGCGATGCTGCATTACAATCAGTTCGATGCGGAGGCGCCCACAGGTGAGCTGCAGGACGGCGATGCTTTTGTAATAGAAGTGAAAAAGGACGGCAGGTGGGAGATGGCGCCCCTGGTTGTGGAAGGCGATTACGGCTTCCATGAGGTGGCCTACCCGATTTTCGCCGGAACGGTTACGGAGCGGGAGCTGGACTGGACGTGCCTCTATGGGGAACTTGCGCCGGGAGAATACCGGATCCGCAAGAGCGTCTCTGATTTTCGAAAAACGGCGGATTATGATCAGTATGAACTCTGTGCATATTTCTTTTTGAATTGAGCATGAACCGGATGCACAAATGCGGATTTTTGCAGCAGTTCAGACAGAATACTGAACTGTTGCGATTTTTCAGATAACAATTCGGACAATTTTTCAATTAAAAATTTTCGAAAAATTACCTCTTGCAAAACCGGGAAAAATGTGATATTATAACACTCGTCAAGAATGTTGCGGCTCCATGGTCAAGCGGTTAAGACATCGCCCTTTCACGGCGGTAACACGGGTTCGATTCCCGTTGGAGTCATCAAAATGCGAAGTTCCGAACCCACTGAAAAGGTCATATTTTCATGTGCATCGGAACATTTTTGTTATAATTGTTCCGTTTTAGAAGCAATAAGATAGCAGATAAGGTGAGACTCCCAGATAAATTCTGGGAGTTTTATTTTGCATTAAACAGAAATAATCTATGTTTTCTGGAACGTGTCGGTCTATCCTGTTCATTTTCAGCTGTTTCCGCGTGGATAAGGCAGTAATTATAAGCAGTTTACAATCAACGTATTTAGGAAGAAATGTGAAGAAGGTTGGAATCTGACCGCATGCATCTCCCTGATAGGTTGATTTTTTGCTGCGTCCCAATAAGGGAGAATGGAAGTGCTGTCCAATGCCTGCGGGGCTGCGGCAGGGGCTTTAGATTTGTTAAGGAATACAGCCGGAATCTATTAAGGAACAGGAGATATGCTGAATTTATAGACAAATACATACAAGGAGGTATCCAATTATGTGGTGTGGACACAAATCAGGGAAAAGAGCCGCGCTGCTGGCCGTGATTCTGTCCCTGGGGCTGACTGCCCGCGGCAGCAGGGAAAAAGAGAAGGAGAGCCGGCTGTCCGGCACGGTGTATGTGCCGAAATTTACGGAGCTCAAGCTGGAGGCGGAGGGCCTCAGCGCCGGCTGTGCGGACAGCCGGAACATATATCTGGCAGCCAATGCAAATGTGGCGGTTCCGGCAGACAGCGCAGCGGCCAATTATGTGAGTTTCCTCTACAGGATGCCGCTGGAGGGCGGAGAGGCCGTGAAGCTGGAGCAGTACCAGCCGGTGTCTCTTCCGGAGGGGACGGAGGGAAATGTAAGCATCCAGGAACTCTCTGTGGGTCACGGAGAATGTGTACAGCTACACTTTCCGGCTCCCTGAGGGATTCAATGAGGAGACGGACGATAAATGGCAGTACCAGAGCGATATCCAGGAGACTGTGATCCGACGGCAGCTGGATGCCACAGGGAAAGAACTGAAGCGCGTCGACATCAGCGGGCTGGCGCAGAAACTGGACGTGGATACTGTCTACAGCACAGCCTTCGACCGGGACGGCAACATCTATGCCGTAACGGAGAAGAAGATATTCGCTCTGGATCCCGGGCTGCAGGTGCTGTTCACGGTGGAGGGCAAAGACATGACAGGCGGATTGACGCCCCTGGGGGACGGCACCCTGGGCATGATCTGTTCTTCTTACAATGAGGAAACCCAGACCTCGGACAATGTGCTGAAGACCATCGACCCGAAAAAGAAAGCCCTGGGGGCAGAATATCCCATGCCTCTGAATGCCTATGGCATACAGCCCGGCCGAGGGGCCTATCAGTTCTATTATCAGAACGGAGATACGGTATATGGCTGCAGGTCAGGCGCCAAAGAGGGGGAGAAACTGTTCTCATGGGTGGATTCCGATATCAATCAGGACGACATCAACTTCTACTTCCCTCTGGAGGACGGCAGAGTGGCGGCAGTCAGCCGGAAGTGGGAGCAGGATACGGCGAAGTACGAGCTGGTGCTGATGACTCCCACTGACAGGTCATCCCTGCCGGAGAAGACGATATTGACTTACGGCACTGCGGGGCTCAGCTGGGAGATGCGCAGAAAAATCATAGATTTCAATAAAACCAATGACAAGTACCGCATCGAGGTCAGGGACTACAGCCAGCTGAACACAGGCGATGACAATGCCG
>CAJUGL010000060.1 GCA_910586515.1 uncultured Acetatifactor sp. | reverse complement strand
TTGCGCTCTATGCAATTTGCGCTCTATGCAATTTGCGCTCTATGCAATTTGCGCTCTATGCAATTTTGCGAGACTTGCGGGCGCCAAAACGCATTCTTTTCGCGTTTTGTGTGCATTCTCGTAACAGTTCAGCGCCTGTCTGAACTGTTACGAATATTTTGGACACAATTCATACAGCAGGAGAAGAATCATGAAACAGATAAAAATATACTTTTTATTGATAATCGCTCTGGCTGCCCTGACAGCCTGCGCATTGGACGACGATATTCCGGGACCGATCCTTACGGATCCCGCCCCTGCGGAAACGGCTGTCCTGCCCACTCGGCCCGGTTCTCAAAACTCCGCCCCCGATGCGGCAGCGGAAGACGACACCATTCCCCCCAGAGAGGGAATGGAACGCAGCCGCCTGACCAACGAATGGGTAGACGCGGAAACAGCGGCAGCGCGTCCCATCGCGGTAATGATTCCCAATGAGAGCGGCGCCCTTCCCCATTACAATCTTTCCCGGGCCTCCGTTCTGTACGAAGCCAATGTAGAAGACCGCATTACCAGAATGATGGCTGTCTATGAGGATTGGAAGGACCTGGATAAAATCGGCAATATCCGAAGTCTCCGCGCCTATTACGCCTATTGGGCCTTCGAGTGGGATGCTTTTATCGTACACCTTGGCGGTCCCTTCTTTGTCAACGAATTGCTTGCCGAACCTAACACTGAGAATATTGACGGCATTTTGGGTTCCGATTCCGGGGCGTTTTTCCGCTCCTCCGACCGTTCCGCCCCCCACAATGCCTACGCCACCGGGTCAGGTCTTTCCAGAGTCATCAGCCAAAAGGGCTACTCTACCGATTACAGAGGCCTCAGCGACGAAGAACATTTCCAGTTTACCGGCAAACTAACCCCTAATTTATTAACCCAATACGGAGAAGATGCAAAAAGCGCAGTATACATCGACATGTCAGGATGCTACCCACTGACCAGGTGCTATTTTGAATACAATGAAGAGGACGGGCTTTATTACCGTTCTCAGCGGCTTTCCGGCAGCACTGACGGCCCCCACATTGACGCCGCCACCGGAGAACAGCTTTCCTTCAAAAACATTCTGGTACAGTACACCAAATCCGAGAACCTGGGAGAAGGATATCTGGCGTTCCAATGCCACGACACCACCAGAAGCGGCTGGTACTTTACCAACGGCAGAGGAATTCCCGTCAGATGGGAGAAAAACAGTGATTACGGCGCCACAAGATATTATGACGCAAACGGTGAGGAAATCACCCTGAACACCGGAAAAACCATGATTTGCATTGTGGAAGAAGGCGACAACTTCTCTTTTCGTTAGTGTGCCGATCATTTTCAGCTGATTTAGACAAACTGCCCGGGAAAGCTGCCCTTGAACAGCAGCGGCAAAAAAGGGCTGCCGGTGAAGGATAAATCGTCCTTCCGCCGGCAGCCCCGCAGTATGTTCGGTTATTCACCAAGACCGTTTTCCACAGCCCTGACCAGCGCGTCCAGCGCCTCTTTCTCGTCTTCCCCCTCGCAGGTAAATACAATTTCATCCCCGCTTTTCACACACGCCCCCAAAACGCTCAGCACACTTTTGGCATTTGCCGTACTATCCCGAAATTGAAACGTAATCAGTGACTTGAACTGCATTGCCTCCTTACATAAGATTCCCGCCGGTCTGAGATGCAAGCCAGTGGGGTTCTTGATCGTAACTTTCTGACTTACCATTTATCTTCCCTCCAATCCGTATTTCCCAGTGGAATAATACCCTCCTGCCTTTAGGATACCATGATTGCCTCTTAAATACAAGCCGGTTTTTAAAATCTTAAAACATAACATCCTGAATCAGGTTCGCCAGTCTGTCCGCCTCCCGCCTGATCACCGCGCTGTCCTTGCCCTCAATCATGACACGCACCAGAGGCTCCGTTCCGGAAGGTCTGATCAGCACTCTGCCCTCCCCGGCAAACTGCTCCTCCAGGTTCCGGATTGCCTCCGCAATGACCGGATATTCCATGTATTTTTCTTTCTTGTGATTGGCCACCCTGGCATTCACCAGAGCCTGAGGCAATACCTCCATGACTCCCGCCAGTTCGGAAAGGCTCTTCCCCGTATCCACCAACACCTGCAGTAAATGCAGCGCGCTGAGCAGTCCGTCCCCGGTGGTATTCTCATCCAGAAAAATAATATGTCCGGACTGTTCCCCGCCAAGACTTGCTCCGATTTCCCTCATTCGCTCCAGCACATAGCGGTCTCCCACTTTGGTCTGTTCTATGGTCAGCCCTTTCTTTTCTCCCATCAGGAAAAATCCAAGATTGCTCATCACTGTTGCCACTATGGTGTCCTTTTTCAGCCTGCCCTTATCCTTCATATAATTTCCCACAATGGCCATAATCTGATCGCCGTCCACGATCTCACCGTTCTCGTCCACTGCCAGCAGCCTGTCGGCATCTCCGTCAAAAGCCAGACCGATATCCGCTTTCTCGTATACTACTCTGGCCTGCAGCTCCGCCATGTGCGTGGAACCGCAGTTTGCATTGATATTGGCGCCGTCCGGGCTGTTGTGAATGGCCACCACCGCTGCCCCCAGCTCCTTCAGCGCCTCCACCGAAGTATAATACGCAGCGCCCTCCGCGCAGTCCACCACGATCCGAATCCCGTCAAGAGATACGGGGACGGACTGAATGGCATGGTTTACATATTCCTCTCTGGCATCTGTGCGGTACTTTACTTTACCCACCGCAGTCCCTGTGGGAAAAATAACGCCCTGCATCTCGTTTCTGATCAATGCTTCTATCTCGTCTTCCAGTGCGTCGGGCAGCTTGTATCCGTTCCCGTCAAAGAATTTTATGCCGTTAAACTCCACCGGATTGTGAGAGGCGGAGATCACCACTCCTGCGTCAACCTTATATTTCTGAGTCAGATAGGCCACAGCAGGCGTGGGCAGAACTCCTACATAAATACAGTTTGCCCCCACCGAGCATGCTCCGGCCATCAGCGCATTTGCAAGCATATCTCCGGAAATCCGGGTATCACAGCCCACCATTATCGTGGGTTTATGCGCCTTTTCTTTCGTCAGTACATACGCGCCTGCCTGGCCCAGCTGCATGGCCAGCAGCGGTGTAAGCTCCTCATTCGCAATTCCTCTCACTCCGTCGGTTCCGAATAATCTAGCCATCTTTAATCCCCTTCTGCTCCGTTATGATTTTGATCCTCATCCTGCCCCTGCCACACTATGTTTACGCTGGCATAAACAGTGTTCTCTATGGTAATATCCTCTTCAAACGCAAAATTTATCGGTATTTCATATATCCCCGCATCCAGATCCGTCAGATTGCGTCCCCGCATCCATTCGCCCACATCTACGGTTCCCTGTACGGTATTCTGATCTATGGCGGATACTACGGCGCTCAGCCCGGATATCCGCAGCCGGAAAGACGCTCCCTGACCGCCTGCAAGACTGCTCTCAAACCCTTCCGGCAGATTACGCACCGAGATATTGGATTCGGAAATCATCAATGTCCGCTCCGCTCTTGCCTCAATGCCCACCGTGGCAGTCACTTTCCCGCTGAACTCTTTGTCTGCCAGGGAAACGCCGCTGTCCAGGTATCTCTTGATATTGATATCCTTCACCACATTGCTGCTCTCGTCCGTGATATCCAGCTCTCTCTCGGCTATACTGATCTTACTGATATCTGCCAGCGCGGACGCCGTGCCCGCAATCCTTACCGTGGACGGTTCACAGACAACCTGCCCTGTAGCCAGATAGCCCTCCGCCGGAACGCCCGTATAGTTCAATTCAATGGGAACTTCCTTTACCGCCAGCACCCGCGCCTCCACATTCATGCTGTCCGCATTCTTGTCAATGCGGGAATCGTCGATACGCACCCCGTCCTTATTATAGAAGCGAATATCTACATTTCCAGACACGTTTTCCGTAGCTCCGCTCACATCCATCTCCAGTCCGGCATGGTCAATCTGGTCCACCACAGACTCGGGTCCGCCCACCTCCATACGGGTCTGGTCGCTTTTAATGCTGTCTACCATGTAGCCCTCCGCCACCTCGCCCACGGTTCTGCACTCCACGCTGACCCATTTCTTTGCTTTATCCTCCACGCTCAGGCTCAGCAAATCCGGCGTGCTGGTGACGCTGCTGATCTGTACCGCACTGTTCAGCACGCTGCAATTGATCGCAATGGTATTTACTTCCGTCAGCCTGCTTACATCCGCCTCGGCCACAATGTCCGATGCCCGCAGCTGATCAATGACATTTTTCGGCGCTTCCACCGTGACCCGGACCTTGTTGGAATTGTCCTTTATCTCGTAGATCTTGTTCTCTTTATCCAGCAGCTCCGTATTGATCAGATTTACGTTTATTCCGGAAAAGGTCACCGAATCCTTGGGATTGTTGATCATCACCACCAAAAACCAGACCACCACAGCCAAAACCACGGAAATCAGCTTCAACCCCAGATTATTCAGCACTCTCTTTCCCATCTTTTGTCTTACTTTTTCCTTTACGTCTGTGTCTGCCCTTTGCATCTTCTTCTCCATTCATATTCATAATCTGCTGGATTTTTTCCTTCAAATTTTCCGGAGTCAAATGTCTCAGCAATTCCCCCTCATGGGCAATGCTGATTCCGCCGGTCTCCTCCGACACGATGAGCGTCAGGGAATCCGTCGCCTCAGATACCCCCACGCCGGCCCGATGTCTGGTTCCCAGAGCTTTGCTCAGTCCCAGATTATCCGAGAGCGGCAGATAACAGGTGGCATAGGTCACCCGATTGCCCCGAATGACCACGGCGCCGTCATGAAGCGGCGTATTGTGTTCGAAAATATTAATCAGCAGCTGACTGGTAACGATTCCGTCCACCTCAATGCCCGTGCGCTCGTAGTCCTTCAGGGACTCGTTTCGTTCTATCACAATAAGGGCGCCGGTCTTCACCTTGCCCATCTCCACACATGCCTTTGTAATCTCATTTACCGTTTTCTCCGTAAAGGCCTTCTCCGACTTATTTGCGGAATCGGAAAAGCCGATGGACGGCAGAAAATTTTTCTGGCCCAACTGTTCCAGCGCCTGACGCAGCTCCGGCTGCAGCACCACGATAATCGCAATCACCGCGAAACTCAGCACATTCTGCGCAATCCACATGATGTTGGTCATATTCAGCAGATTGACCACCGCCAGGAAGACGAAAATGACAATCAGTCCCTTCAGCATCCTCCATGACCTGGTGGTCTTCATCCAGGCCAGAATATAATACACCAGAAAAGCAATAATTAAAATCTCCGCGATATCATACCAGTCTACCGTATTCGCATATGTCTTGACATTTTTCAGATACTCGCTTGCTTTCTCAACCCACTGCATCTAATCAATCTCACTTTTCGTCATAATTTCGCGATTTACTTTGCACCAAATTTCAATTGTTGTCTTGTGATTTTCGTGCAGAATGCGCACGAAAACACTTTGCGGACACACCTGTGAGCAGTATCCAATTGCTTATTACTGCCATTCCTCGTAGCCGTTCTCCGACTCCCCGGAAAAATCTGCCTCCGCCGTATCGGCGGCAATAACGTTTCTGCCGCCCCGCCGCTGCGCATTGCGGGGCTGAGTACGCCCTGCGGAAGGCGTTCCGTTCCTGCCGGCTGCCGGTCTCCCTGTGTTCATGGTCCGCCCTGCCGGCCTTTCCCCCTGTCTGGGGGCGCCGCCTCTGTTCTCCGGAGCGCTTTCTCTCTCCCTCTGCGAATTGATCCGCTTTACGGTCTTGGTGGACATGGTCACAGCCATCTTTGGCACAGCCTTCACATAATAATAATATTCGTCATCCTCGAACTGTACTCTTTCCGTCCGCCCATAATCCACGCAGAACCGAAAAAACTCAATCACTTTGGCAATCACCACTGCCAGCAGAGAACCCAGCAGCACATTTCCCACCGACAGATTCACCTCATAAATCAAATCCCCTACCAGAAGAATGGCCACATTTGCCAGCGCACCGGCCGCCATGGCTATGGTCCAGGAATAATCTACCGGCATCCTCCTGATCAGATATACAATCAGCACCGTAACCGCAAAAGCGGCGATAATCACCAGCATTGTCTTGTTGGCCAGAATGCTGTCTATCATCATCCGTACCTTGGCCAGCGCATCTTCCTCCCCCATGGTTCTGATATTCGGCGCGCTGTCAATCACCGTCTGCAGTAGGTAAAACACTCCCACACCGCAGCCCACGGACACCGCCGAGGAGGGACCGCACAGCAGTCCCACCGCAATAGGAATGACATAAGGTATCTTCATCGTACATAAAAGGGGGGTCAATACCACTACAAGGGAATCCTTCGGGCTGAAGCGGAAAAACAGCAGATACATGATCAGATACATGCACAGTCCGACCAGCGCCACCTCCATGGAAAGCGCGTACATATGCATCAGACTGAACAGAGCGGCGATGAGAATGATCGCACCCACAGGCAGAAAAGAACATGCCAGCGCCGCAATCAGCACAATTCTCAGATCGTCTATCTTCGTCATATATCCCAGTTCACCGTTCAACGTATTAAAAGTGATAAAGGCCATCAAAAACTTCATCAGAGGAATCAGAAATACCTCACTTTTGCTGTAGATCAGCTTCAACCGTTCCTTCATTTCCAGTAATACCGTCATTCTTGACCTCCGGCCGATATTCCCTATCTGGTTTCCTGATAAAGGGAATTCAGCTTTTTTAAATTATGATAATACTTCTTAAGGCTTCTCTTTGCCGACGCATACCGCCAGGTGAAGACAATATAGGTAAGCACCGTGTATCCTCCCACGATAACACAGAAATTAGTCAGCACATCTACGGCAAAGGCAATCAGATCTTCAATCCTGTACAGTTTCTGCATAAATTCCTCAAAGTTGCAGAGCATGTACAGGCCGAACATAATGGCAAAAACCACCGCGGAAGAGACAATGGACTTCAATACCTGAACAGTGATATAGTCACTGCGGAAGTAATTGCCTATTTTTACGTTCTCCCTGCCTTCATTTTGTTCGTAGGAAGCCATTCTTGTCATCAATATAATCCGTTCTTCGTTTAACATGACATCCTCCCGGCCTTTTCTCAGCGTTTTCCCGATAAGGCCTGCCGCCGTCTACAGGAATCTCATCTTGGCCCTGTCGCCGCTGTTATTCTGCGCGGGCTTCGGCTCCTGCCCCCTGGGTTTTATCGCATCCTGAAGTCCCCTCGTCATGTTTGCGGCGCATTTCTCGCAGAATCTGCCGCTGCGGATAGGTTTTCCGCAGGACTCGCAGCTCATCTGAATGGGAGAATCCTCCGAAAGCTCCAGGCGTCCTTCCCTCAGCCACTGCCTGATCTGTCCCGCCTCCACTTCGCAGGCCTCAGCCACCTCGGGAATTCCCGCGCCCTTGTGCTCACGGATATACCCCTTCACTTCCTGAAATTTCTCCTCCACCTTCTCCTTGCAGGCCGGACAGATCACCGGACCTGACATATGATTAAAAATACATCCGCAGTTTCTGCAATTTCTTACATTCATAACATCCTCCTTTTTGTCACCCAAAAGTAACCGTTCAAAATATCATGGCCGCATCTCCCGCTATATTCCCGTTCCGCAGGCCAGGGCGATGAAATAAATCTCCTTCACCCCCGCCGCCTTCAGCGCCCCGGACACTTCGTCCATCGTACTGCCCGTGGTATAGATGTCATCCACAATAACTATCTTTTCTAATTTTACATCATTTTGAGTGATATTAAAAGCCTTTTTCAAATTATTTTGCCGTTCTTGCGGATTTTCGTATTTCAAAGGCCTTGTATTTTTCTCCCGAATCAGCCATCCCGTGCACACCGGCACCCCTAAACGCTCTCCTATGGCCCGGGCAAGCAGTTCCGCCTGATTATATCCCCTGGCTGCCAGCCGCTTTCTGTGCAGAGGTATGGGCACCAGAGCGTCCGGCCCTATTCGGCGGACAAAATCCCCCAGATATTCCGCTGCCTGCTCTCCGTAAAACGCCGCGTACTCTCTCCGCCCCCCATACTTAAAACGATAAATGGACAGCGCGGCGCTTTCATATTCGTAAAGCGCTCTGCCCCGCCTGTAACCATGCTCTTTTTTTCTGCAGTCGGCACAGTATTCCTCCTCGTCTCTGAGCTTCTTTCCGCACTTCATGCACCAGGGCGGCGTCAGCAGCTTCAGCCTGCCCAGACAATCCAGACAGATCTTCTCTCCGGAAGGGGAGACTATACCGTCGCACACCGGACAGCGCAGCGGAAAGAGCAGCTGCAGCGCCCCGCCGTAAATCTCTGACCATATCCGCCTGCCCTTTCCCGCTTCGCTTTTCTTCCACATTTTTACTCTTGATTTCATGGGTTCTTTCTCCTCCGAAAATGAACCCTCTCCGACCCTTCCGGCGCTTCACCCCGCCGGAATTTCCCGGCCAGCAGCGGATATCTCCTCTATCCGCCCGGCCAGCGCAGTATACCTGCGCTTCTCGCTGGCATTGTCAATCATCCCCCGCACCACGTCACTGCTGCCCAAAATCGTCACGCAGCTTCGCCCTCTCGTGACTGCGGTATAGAGCAGGTTCCGGTTAAACAGAAGCCTTGGACCTCCCAGCAGCGGCAGAATTACCGCCGGATATTCGCTTCCCTGGGACTTGTGGATGGTAACCGCATAGGACAGCTCCAGCTCTTCCAGGAGGGAGAACGGATAGGTGACCCGTCTCTGTTCATCATATTCCACAACCAGACTGGAAGATGCTTCATTTATCTCCAGAATTCTCCCCGTGTCCCCGTTGAAAACACCGGTCCCGCTCTCCACCGCAATGCCGTACCTGCTCACAACCTCCCACTCAAGCTGATAGTTGTTTTTGATCTGCATGACCTTGTCGCCTTCACGGTATATGGTGTTTCCGCTGGCATGCTCCTTCTTCCGCCCGTCTGCAGGATTGAGATATTTCTGCAGAATCCCGTTTAGCGTCTCGCAGCCCAGCGCCCCCTTCCGCATAGGCGTCAGCACCTGTATATCATAGGGAGATGCCTTTACATAACGGGGAAGCTTGTCCTGGATAAGCTGAATCATATGCTTATAAATGACATTGACGTCATTTCTTTCCAGCAGGAAGAAATCTCTGGACTTATTGTCCAGCGCAATCTGTTGTCCTTCATTGATCCTGTGGGCATTCACCACGATATCGCTCCCCTGGGCCTGACGGAAAATCCGCTTCAATTCCACTGTGGGAAAACATCTGCTGCAGATTAAATCCCGCAGCACCTGACCCGGCCCCACGCTGGGCAGCTGATTTACGTCGCCTACCAGCACCAGCCTTGTCCCCGGCGCTACCGCCCGCAGCAGCGACTGGAACAGCTGAATATCCACCATTGACATTTCATCGATGATTACAACGTCCGTCTCCAGAGGATTCTCCTCGTTTCTCCCAAAGCTGACCTTGCGGGAATCCTCTCCCGAGAGAGCGCCGTTCAGCTCCAGCATGCGGTGAATGGTTCTGGCCTCATATCCCGTGGCCTCCGTCATGCGTTTTGCGGCCCGGCCTGTGGGAGCCGCCAGAAATATCTCCAGGCCTGCCTCCTCAAAATAACGGAGCATCATATTGATGGTAGTGGTCTTTCCCGTGCCCGGTCCCCCGGACAGAATAAAGAGACCGTTGCGGATACATCCCTGCACCGCTTCCAGCTGCAGCCCGTCCAATTCCATCTCATGCCCCCGAAGCAGCTTCTCCGGCACAGCATCCTCTGCCCCGGAATCCATGGGAATGTTCAGCTCCCACAGCATCCTGGCGCAGTTTAACTCCGCATAATAATAGGACGCGTAAAAAACACAATCCCCCTTGATTACCAGCTTTTTCTCCATCATCAGGTTTTCAAGCTGCGGCCTGATCTGCTCTTCCGATACGCTCAACATCTCTCCCGCCCGCTCCAGCAGCATGCCGAGAGGCAGGTAGCAATTACCCTCCCCCACTGCCTGAAGCAGAGTATAAACGATTCCGCTCCTGACCCTGTAATCCGAATCCGCGCGTATTCCGATCCTTGCAGCCAGCTCGTCCGCCATTTTAAACCCTACGCCGCTGATATCCTCCGCAAGACGATAGGGATTTTCCTTCATGACGCCATACAGTTTTGCGCCGTAAGTCTGATAAATTTTCGCCGCAAGCGCATTGGAGATCCCATACTGCTGCAAAAAGACAAAGGCGTCCCGCAGCTCCTTTTTCTCCTCCACCTGAAGGGCGATCTCTCTTGCTTTTCGCTCGCTGATCCCCCTGATTTCGGCCAGACGCTCCGGCTCCTCCTCCATTATTCTGAATGTGTCGTCCCCAAATCGCTTCACGATCCTGGCAGCCAATGAAGGCCCCACTCCCTTGATGGCTCCGGAACCCAGATATCGCTCCATCCCTGCCCCGTCCTTCGGCACCACTACCCTGTATTCCGCTATTTTAAACTGCGCTCCGTATACGGGATGTTCCACATACTCCCCCTGAGCCTCAATGTTTTCTCCCTGACCAAGCCCCCCGCACATTCCCGTACAGGTGACATCCTCCCCCTCCACCGTCAGATTCATTACCGTAAAACCGTTTGTATCATTTTGAAAAATAATATGCTCCACATATCCGCTGATTGTTTCCATTGGGCATCCCCTGATATCCTGACTGCTGCCGCAGATTTCCATTATCACATAGCACAACAAGGCTGCCTTGTCCACAAGCAGCCTTGTTCCTTCCAGCCGGCATTATCTTCGCCGCTCCGGCGGCGGACTCCACCGCATCAGGTATCCTCCTGACTGAATACGCTGTACCGCCGCCTTCAACATACATGACAGACGCATATCCCGCAGCACCTGCCCATGATGCGCCTCTCTGTCATTCCGTCAAAGCGGCGCCCTCTTCCCCCGGAATTTCCGAAATACCATAATTGCGCTTCATCTGTTCATAGAGCATCTGCGCCAGACCAAAGCTGTTCTGCCCGCTGGTCTCTTCCGCCATACTCTGAATCATCTGGTCCCGATAGAAGTCCATCACTGTGGAGGTATAATTGGAAGTCTCCTCATTCATGGGAACAGTCTTCATCATTCCCTTGTACATCTGCTCAATAAAGTAAGCTTCGAACTGTTTGCACGCGCTCATCAGTTCGTCTTCCGTGGCCTTGGTATAATCAGCGCCGGACAACTTATCCTGCAGTTTGGACGCGCTCTGGTTCGCAGCCGACGAATACATATCGCCGTACATAGAAGTTATATTGCTGAAATCCGTCATCTCTTCTCCTTTCATCCGTGAATACTGAATTCTCTGCCCCTGTGGCTCAGGTCCCCTGCAACAATTCAGACAGGACCTGAACTGTTACGATCTCTTATCTCTTCAGATTGTTGGCCTGCTGGAGCATTTCGTCGGATGTGGTTATCGCCTTGGAATTAAGTTCATAAGCGCGCTGGGCCACAATCATGCTGACCATCTCATCCACTACCTGCACATTTGAACCTTCCAGATACTTCTGGATTACCTTGCTTTTCTCAACCAGGTTGCTGGTTGCCTCATTAATGGCCTCCCCGCTGGCATCGGAAACCGCGTACAGCGTATCCGCCAGCTTCTCCAGACCGTTGGGATTATTAAACTGGAACAGACCGATGGTAATTCCTATCGGCTGGGGATTCTTCTTCTCGTCCGGATAGCAAAGCTCCCCGTTGGTATTCACCGACACATCCGGAAGTATGTAGCTGCTGTTCAGGATAATCGGCTCTCCCGCACTGTTCAGCACCGGCAGTCCGTCGGAATTCGCCAGCATATTGCCGCCGTTGTCAGCCAGGGTAAAGTGAAAATTTCCGTTCCGGGTATAATAGATACTGCCGTCCTCTCCGCGAAGCGCAAAGAAGCCCTTCCCGTCTATGGCAAAGTCCGTGTCGCTCTCCGAGGCCATCAGATTGCCTCCCTTAAAAATCGTAGTGACCGCGGAGCTGCGCACACCCAGACCAACCTGCGCGCCTATGGGCTTCTCCTCTCCGTTCGCGCTGGTTGTTTTTGTCTGCAGCGTCTGGTAGAGAAGCGTCTTAAACTCGTTTACATGGGTTTTGTAGCCCTGTGTGTTTACATTTGCAAGATTATTCGCTATTGTGTCAATATTTGTCTGCTGAGCAATCATACCGGTTGCCGCTGTCCATAAACTGCGTACCATAAATTTCGTTCCTTTCCTGAATCCCGCCCTCGGCGGCATCTTTCTTTCCCTGTCATGCCCCTCTGCAATCCGGGCCGGTCATGCCCGCGCCGTTCCCCATAGTCCGAAGTCAGCGCCGCCCGGATTATTTTCCTGTTTATACGCGTCCAAGCTGCGTAGCCGCAATTTCCAGCGAGCTGTCATAGGTCTGGATGATCTTCTGATTGCTTTCATACGCGCGGGTAATGGCAATCAGATTTACCATCTCGGACACCACCTGGACATTGGACATTTCCAGATATCCGGATTTCACCTGAGCCTCGGAAGCAACTGTATTTGCCCCCTCAACGGGCCGGTAAAAGGTCTCAGCGTATTTTTCCAGATAATTGTAATCCTCAAAGTCCGTCACCTGGATTCTGGCCACCGCGTTTCCGTTCTGGGTGATTGTACCGTTATTGGAAATCTCCGCATCCGCCAGTGTGTTGAGCTGAATTCTGCGGTTCTGATCATCCAGCACATAATCTCCGTCCGCCGTCACCAGATACCCCTCTCTGTTCAGGGTAAACTGTCCGTTTCTGGTATACATGGTGGATGTCTCGCCGGCTTTATCGGTATATTCAATGGCAAAAAAACCCTCTGCCGTCAAAGCCAGATCATAAGTATTGTCCGTCACCCGGAAAGATCCCTGGGTAAAATCCGTATAATTCTCCCCGATCTTTACCCCGGGGTTATTTCTGCCTATTCTCTGGGCCGTGTACTGCCCTCCGATTGCATCCTTGATCTTCACCGTCAAAACCTGGTCAAAGGACTGGCTGGTGGAACCTTCCTTTTTATATCCCACCGTAGACGCATTCGCCAGATTATTCGTCAGGGTATCCATCCTGTGCTGCTCGTTGATCATCCCCGTATAAGCAGTATATAAACCTTTTAACATGTAATGCCTCCTTTAACAACCTATGACGCCCCATACGCCTCCCGCGGCCTGTCAGTCTCCGTGACCGGACAGAAATTCCACATACTTGCCCGTTCCGATCGCCACTGCCGTCATGGGATCCTCAGCCGTGATGGTGCTGATGCCTGTCTTGGAGGAAATCAGCTCCTCCAGTCCCCGCAGAAGGCTCCCGCCTCCCGTCAGAACGATTCCCCTGTCCGCAATGTCGGCCGCCAGTTCCGGCGGAGTCTTCTCCAGAACACTGTGAATCGTCTCCACCACCTGGGAAGTCGTCTCCCTCAGCGCCTCCTCCGTCTCCTCGGAGGATACTTTTACCGTCTTTGGCAATCCGGTCACCAGATTCCTGCCTCTTACATCCATATAATCGACTTCCAGCCTCTTGTAGGCAGAGCCGATCTTTATCTTCAGATCTTCCGCCGTGCGCTCGCCGATCAGGAGATTATGCTTCTTACGCATGTACCGCACAATAGCCTCGTCGAAATCGTCCCCTGCCACCTTGATGGATGCGCTGACCACGGTTCCGCCCAGGGAAATGACCGCTATATCCGACGTGCCTCCGCCTATATCGACGATCATGTTGCCGCAGGGCTTGGCAATGTCAATTCCTGCGCCGATAGCCGCTGCGATGGGTTCCTCAATGATATCCACATCCCTGGCTCCCGCCTGATAGGTGGCATCTTCCACCGCCTTCTTCTCCACCTCGGTAACTCCGCTGGGAACACACACGGCAATCCTGGGCTTGCGGAAAGTCCTTCTGCCCAAAGCCTTCTGGATGAAATACTTCATCATCTTCTCCGTCACCGAGTAATCCGAGATTACCCCCTGACGCAGCGGTCTCACCGCAATAATATTCCCCGGTGTCCTTCCCAGCATCAGTCTGGCATCCTCGCCGATTGCCTTGATCTTGTTTGTATCCCTGTCGAAGGCCACGACAGAGGGCTCCTTCAATACAACGCCCTTTCCTCTGATGTATACTAAAATGCTGGCCGTACCCAAATCAATTCCGATATCTGTGCACTGCATACTGTACCCCTTTCCCTATGGATTCACCTATCACTCAGCTATCAATATAAGCCCTGTCCAAAATTCGTCTCATGCCGGTCAGGGCTTCCGCCTTTAAACAAAAAGTCATACGCACAATATTATAACCGAAAAAAATCCATTTTCATAGGGGTTTATAAAAATTTTAATAAAAAGGTGCCGGGCCGGCAAAGAGACCCCTGCACCTATTTAAACATTTCGGCAGAAACCTATCGTTTCTTTAGCCTTTTTGTCATATTTTCGGCATCAGTTCCGCGTCCTGCCCGAACCGATGTTATCTGGCGCTGTCCCGCTCCAGCATCTTTTTAATATATATGCCGGTGTGGGAGGCTTCCACACCCGCCACTTCCTCCGGCGTTCCCTTTGCCACCACCGTGCCGCCCCGGTCTCCGCCCTCAGGTCCCATATCCACAATATAGTCTGCGGTCTTGATCACGTCCAGGTTGTGCTCAATGACCACAACGGTGTTTCCGCCCTCCGTAAGCCTGTGGAGAATGTCCACCAGCTTATGCACATCCGCAAAGTGAAGGCCCGTAGTGGGTTCGTCCAGGATGTATATGGTCCTGCCTGTGCTGCGCCTGGAAAGCTCCGTTGCCAGCTTAATCCGCTGAGCCTCCCCGCCGGACAGGGTGGTTGAAGGCTGTCCCAGTTTTACATAGGAAAGTCCCACATCGTACAGCGTCTCAATCTTTCTGCGGATAGAGGGTACATTCTCAAAAAAGGGCAGGGCCTCCTCCACTGTCATGTCCAGCACATCGAAAATGTTCTTTCCCTTATACTTTACGTCCAGGGTCTCCCGGTTGTACCGTTTTCCCCCGCAGACCTCGCAGGGCACATAGACATCAGGCAGGAAATGCATCTCGATCTTGATGATTCCGTCTCCTCCGCAGGCCTCGCAGCGCCCTCCCTTTACATTAAAGCTGAACCTGCCCTTGCCGTATCCCTTGGCCTTGGCATCCGCCGTGGAGGCGAAAAGATCCCTGATCTGGTCAAAGACGCCTGTGTAGGTGGCGGGATTGGACCTGGGCGTCCGTCCGATGGGGGACTGGTCTATGGCGATCACCTTGTCCAACTGCTCCAATCCCTGAACATCCCTATGCTTTCCGGGAATGCATCTGGCCCTGTTCAGATCCCTGGCCAGACGTTTGTACAAAATTTCATTGATCAAGGAACTTTTTCCCGAACCGGACACGCCGGTAACACAGGTCATCACTCCCAGAGGAATCTCCACATTGACGTTTTTCAGGTTGTTCTCCCTGGCTCCCAGAATCTTCAGAAAACTGGAAGACTTCCGACGCTCCCGGGGCACGGGAATCCGCAGTTCGCCGCTGAGATACTTTCCGGTGACGGAACCGGGCACCTGCATAATCTCCTCCGCCGTGCCGCAGGCTACCACCTCTCCTCCGTGGGAGCCTGCGCCGGGACCGATATCCACCACATAATCGGCCTCCAGCATGGTATCCTCGTCATGCTCCACCACAATCATGGTATTTCCCAGATCCCTCAGGTTCTTCAATGTCTTCAGCAGTTTGTCATTGTCCCTCTGGTGCAGGCCGATACTGGGCTCGTCCAGAATATAGCAGACACCCACAAGCCCGGAACCGATCTGGGTGGCCAGACGGATACGCTGTGCCTCCCCGCCGGACAAAGTGGCTGTAGCCCTGGACAGGGAGAGATACTCCAGTCCCACATCCACCAGAAATCCCACCCTGGCCCTGATCTCCTTCAGCAGCTGCTTTCCGATGAGCTGCTGCTGGCTGGTGAGCTGCATCTGCCGCAGAAACTCATTGAGCTCTATAATGGAACTGGATGTAATTTCGTATATGTTTTTATCGCATACAGTCACCGCAAGAGACTCCTTTTTCAGACGCATTCCCTTACATTCCCTGCAGGGGGTGATACGCATGAAAGTCTCATACTCCTGCTTCATGGTCTCGGAAAAAGTCTCTTTGTATCTGCGCTCCACACTCCGCACCAGACCCTCAAAGGCCACCGGATAGACGCCGCTGCCCCGCTGTCCCTGATAATGCACTTCCACTTCTTTTCCGTTGGTACCCTGGACTAGGATCTCCTTAATCTGCTCCGGATACTTCTCAAAAGGCGTGTCCAGGTCAAAATGATACTCCTTGCACAAGGCCAGAAGCAGGGCGTTGGTAAAGCTGCTTTTGTCCATGCAGGACTGCCATCCGGTGACGGCTATGGCCCCCTGATTGATGCTCAGCCTGGGATCCGGAATCATAAGTTCGATGGAAAATTCCATCTTGTAGCCAAGACCGGAGCATTCCGGACAGGCGCCGAAAGGATTGTTAAAGGAAAAGCTTCTGGGTTCGATCTCACTGATG
Source organism: uncultured Acetatifactor sp. (assembly GCA_910586515.1). Classification (GTDB taxonomy): domain Bacteria; phylum Bacillota; class Clostridia; order Lachnospirales; family Lachnospiraceae; genus Acetatifactor. Next base: position 4,524 of record CAJUGL010000060.1, on the reverse strand, counting down.
CCGATGCCGCAGTCCGGGCAGGAGAAGCTCTGGCTGAAGGTCATTGGCTCTCCGCCGATCACATCCACTACCAGAAGATTTTCCGCCAGATTCAGCACATTTTCAATGGAATCCGCCAGTCTCCGCTCTATCCCCGGCTTCACCGCCAGACGGTCCACCACGATCTCGATATTATGCTTGATATTTTTCTCAAGGGAAATCTCTTCCGTCAGTTCATAGAGATTGCCGTCAATCCGCACCCGCACATACCCGCTGCGCGCAGCCCGTTCCAGCACCTTCTCATGTCTCCCCTTCCGTCCCCGGACCACCGGAGCCAGCAGCTGAAGTTTCGTGCCCTCCGGCAGGGCCATGATCTGGTCCACCATCTGGTCCACTGTCTGCTTTGCAATCTCCCTGCCGCACTCCGGACAGTGGGGAGTGCCGATACGTGCATAGAGCAGACGGAAATAGTCATAAATCTCCGTCACGGTTCCCACCGTGGAGCGGGGATTCCGGTTGGTGGATTTCTGGTCAATGGAGATGGCCGGCGACAATCCCTCAATCTTCTCCACATTGGGCTTCTCCATCTGGCCCAGGAACTGTCTTGCATAGGAGGACAACGATTCCATATAACGCCGCTGCCCTTCCGCATAAATGGTGTCAAACGCCAGAGAGGACTTGCCGGAACCTGACATTCCTGTCAGAACCACCAGTTCATTCCGGGGGATATCTACGTCGATATTTTTCAGATTATGCTCGTTGGCCCCGCGTATTCTGATATACTCCCTGGGACGCATTTTCTTGATTTCTTCCATCTGTCTTTCCTTTTTTCCTTTCCCTGCTTAAGTTCGTAAAACAAGCCGACCGGACGGCATATTTTCCCTGCACAGGCCTGTGCATACTTCAGCATCTCCCCCACCCGGCCCATGAGTTCAATATTCCCCCTGCACGCCTGTGCATACAGAGTCCCCAGTCTACCGTGAAAACATATTTTCCTCCGCCACATCCCCGTAAGTGGAAACATAGGCGCCGCGGTACTCCGGACGCATCCGGAAGCCGTCCTCCGGTGAATCGCCTCTCGGTTCTATCAGCTCCAGCCGCTTTCCGTAAGGTGTGGACGGAAAATCGTAATATCCTGCCTGGTCACCGGAAACGGGGGTATATACCCGAACCCCCTCTTCCAGAAAATGCTCCGTGCATTCCCGCAGACCATATACAGCGCTCCGTTTCAGGTGTATCCTCCACTCCTCGGACGCCAGGCCGAACCGCACCCATGCCCATACTCCATAGGCCGTCAGCACACACACGGTAAAGCGAAAGGCATGTTTCAGCGCATCTGTCTTTCCCAATTTTACCGCCGTCTCCCCCAATCCGTACAGAAGCGGCAGAAGCAGATACGCTCCCCCGTACCTGGGAAGAGGCGCTCCCAGCATCCACACCCCCAGACAGGCTCCCATTACCCCGGTCACCTGCAGACAGCACCAGTCCTTTTTCCTGAGTCCTCTTCCTATCCCTGCCAGAAACAGCACCGGCAGCAGCACCGCATCAATGCAGAACAGAAACCGCAAAGACGCTTTCAGATTTCCGAACCAGAAAGGAAACCATTCCCCGGCAGGCGTATCGAAGCGATATACATCATTCAGCCCCCACCCCCAGGCTTTGATCTCATTGCGGTCAAACAAAAGCGTATACTCCGGCATCTTCCAGTCCACGTCAAACAGGTCAAGCTCCGGATAAGGATAAATCAGATATCCGGAAATCAGCACATTGCGGACCAGCCAAGGCAGCGCAATCAAGATTCCCAGGGCAACGTACTTACCGATTTCCTTCCATCGCCTCTCCCTGACCATCCAGACAGCCGGCGTAAAGGCAAGCAGCACCAGCATGGCCGTGGAAAGCTTCAGCGTGACGGCATATACTGCCAAAAGACAAAGCCGGGCATAACATTGGGCCTCCCGCTCTCCCTGCTCCCAATAATCCAGCCATTTAATCAGGATATACATCACAGCCCCCATGGACATCAAATCCGTTCCCGGCGAACCCATGACGGCATAATTTTCCAGGGAAACAAAATAAAGCAGCAGTCCCAGGCGAAGAAAATCCGAGAGAAACGGCTTTTTTTGCCGAAACATTTTCACCGAACAGATCCCATAGAGCAGCAGCATCGCCGCCAGAAATCCGTTCAGGCTGCACAGGGATCCCTTTCCCAAAAAGCCGAAACTGTAAAGCGCCTGCAGGCAGAAAAAAGAGCTGTTGTAGGCAAGCCTATTATGCAGATTTCCTATACCCGGAGCCACTCCGCATTCCTCTATCCATCGAATGCTTTGGGCATGGTATAGATCCGTGTCGTAATGCATGGGGCCTCTGGTAAGCACCAGGGCTGCCGCCGACAGCAAAACCGCCGCCAGTCCCATGGTCAGCAGCGCCCGGCGCTCTCTCAGATACCCCCGCCACACTCTGCAAAGCTCCCGCCGAAATACAATGGCAATGATCATGCACCCCAAGACCAATACAGCCGACGCCCCAAGAGAAACCCCGGAAAACAAGCTGAATACCTGGGCATACACCGTAAGCGCGCACAGGCCGAAGGCAAGTATGACATCTATGTCATTTTTCTGTCTCTGCCCGTTCAGAAGAGACAGTACGGCAAAGCCGACCAGGTACACGGACACAAAAATCCATGCCCAGCTCATCAGTGTCTGCAGCATCTTTAATCGCTCTCCTCGTCTATATCCCGCAGCTTCGTCTTCAGCTCAATCATCTTGTCCCGCAGTTCTGCGGCAGCCTCAAAGTTCAGGTCCGCCGCCGCCTTCTGCATCTTCTTCTGCACATCGGCGATCAGCTTCTCCAGTTCCTTCCGGCTCATGGATTCCGGATCCTTCTCGAAGCGCATCTCCTCCCTGGCCACCACCCTGGAGATGGCGATCAGATCCCTGACAGCCTTCTTGATGGTCTGAGGGGTGATGCCGTTCTCCTCATTGTATTTCATCTGGATCTCCCTGCGTCGGCTGGTTTCATTCAGCGCAATCTGCATGGACTCCGTAACCGTATCCGCATACATAACCACATGACCCTCGGCATTTCTGGCCGCACGTCCGATGGTCTGAATCAGGGAGGTGGCGCTGCGCAGAAACCCTTCCTTGTCCGCATCCAGAATGGCTACCAGGGAAATCTCCGGAATGTCCAGACCCTCCCTCAGAAGGTTGATGCCCACCAGCACATCGAACACGTCCAGGCGCATGTCCCGGATAATCTCCGCCCGCTCCAGGGTGTCGATGTCCGAGTGCAGATACTTCACCCGGATCCCCACTTCCTTCATATAATCTGTCAAATCCTCCGCCATCCGCTTGGTCAGGGTAGTCACCAGTACCTTGTTATGCTTTTCCGTCTCCCGGTTGATCTCACTTATCAGATCATCAATCTGCCCCTCCACAGGGCGCACATCCACCTCCGGATCCAAAAGACCGGTGGGGCGAATGATCTGCTCCGTCCGCATCAGCTCGTGCTCCTCCTCATACACAGAAGGTGTGGCGGATACAAAGAGCATCTGGTCAATATGCGCCTCAAATTCATCAAAATTCAAGGGTCTGTTGTCCAGGGCAGAGGGTAGCCGGAAGCCATAGTCCACCAGGGTCTGCTTTCTGGACCTGTCTCCTGCGTACATTCCGCGAATCTGGGGAATTGTCATATGGGACTCATCTATTATAATAAGAAAATCGTCGTTAAAAAAGTCCATCAGCGTCAGAGGCGGCGCTCCTTCCGGCATGCCGTTGAGATGCCTGGAGTAATTCTCGATGCCGGAGCAGAACCCCGTCTCCCGCATCATTTCAATGTCAAAGTTCGTCCGTTCCGCAATGCGCTGGGCCTCTATAAGCTTGTCCTCCCCCTTGAAGAACCGCACCTGCGCTTCCATCTCCTTCTCGATATTGTCACAGGCGATCTTGATCTTCTCCTGGGAAACAACATAATGAGATGCGGGAAAGATGGCGATATGGTTCAGCACTGCATGCACCCTGCCGGACAGTGGCTCCACCTCCGCGATTCTGTCAATCTCGTCCCCGAAAAACTCTATCCGGATAAAATAGTCTCCGCCCTGGGCAGGATACACCTCTATCACATCACCGTGCACCCGAAAGCATCCCCTGTGCATATCCATCTCGTTACGGGTATACTGGATGTCCACCAGCTCCCGGAGCACCTGGTCTCTGTCCTTTATCATACCCGGCCGCAGAGACACGATCATATCCTTGTATTCGTCGGGACTGCCCAGACCATAGATGCAGGACACGCTGGCCACCACCACCACATCCCTGCGCTCCGTCAGGGAGGCCGTGGCCGACAGCCGGAGCTTGTCGATCTCGTCGTTGATGGAGGAGTCCTTGGCAATGTAGGTGTCGGAAGAAGGCACATAGGCCTCGGGTTGATAGTAGTCGTAGTAGGAGACAAAGTATTCCACCGCGTTTTCAGGGAAGAATTCCTTAAACTCGCCGTAGAGCTGCCCGGCCAGGGTCTTATTGTGCGCTATTACCAAAGTGGGCTTGTTCA
>CAJUGL010000059.1 GCA_910586515.1 uncultured Acetatifactor sp. | reverse complement strand
GTGATCTTCTCCTTGCTTACCAGGAAGTTCAGATTCTTCAGAATCCTGGCCTTGCCGCCGTCAGCAAATTCCTGCTTGATGTCGCAAAGGCATACCTCATAGCCCTCTGTCATGGCAAATGCCTGGGCAATTCCTGCACCCATGGTGCCTGCACCGATAATACCTACTTTCATTAGTCAATCCTCCTTAATATTTGTCATTTTTCTGATCAGCAGTTCTTAAAGGGCTCCTTCACTTTCTCCTTGTTCTTGTCAAGGAAGAAAGCCATGCCGTACTTCTGATCCTCTGTCTCGAAGCAGTCGCCGAACAGCTTCTCTTCGATGACGATGGCTTCGTCCATATTCACGTCCAGTCCGTCATTGATGGCCTTCTTGCAGTTGCGCACCGCAATGGGAGCGTTCTTTGCAATGCCTGCAGCCATCTTCTCCGCGGCGGGAAGCAGTTCCTCCTGGGGATAAACCGCATTCACCAGGCCGATGCGCAGCGCCTCATCTGCCTTGATATTGCGGGCGGTGTAGATCATCTGCTTTGCCATGCCTGCCCCTACCAGACGGGCCAGTCTCTGGGTGCCGCCAAAACCGGGAGTGATGCCCAAGCCCACCTCGGGCTGTCCGAAAACGGCGTTGTCGGAACAGATTCTGATATCACAGCTCATGGAAATCTCACAGCCGCCGCCCAAAGCAAAGCCGTTCACTGCTGCAATCACAGGGATGGGGAAGGTCTCCAGCTTGCGGAAAACATCGTTTCCCTTCTTGCCGAAAGCTTCTCCCTCCGCCTTTGTCAGGGTGCTCATCTCTCCGATATCCGCGCCTGCCACGAAGGACTTGGCGCCTGCGCCGGTAAGAATGAGGCAGCGCACCGTGTTCAGATCCACTGCGTCAAGAGTCTGGTCCAACTCCTCCAGTACGGCGGAGTTCAGGGCGTTCAGGGCCTTTTCACGGTTGATGGTGATAATGGCATATGCCCCTTTCTGCTCATACAATACAAATTCCATTTTTATTCTCCTATTTTTAGTTCCGCATGAATTCCTTTCGGCGCCCCTTCTCTAGATGGATTTCCGGCCGCTTAGGTCTGCGTCCGCATCTCCATCTGGCGTCTACAGAATTCATGCTGTGTTTTTAGTTCCGCATGAATTCCTTTCGGTTTCATGCTGTGTTTTATGTAAATCCTGCTATCATCAAAGAAAGAATGCCTCAAATGCAAGAGCCATTCCTTCTTTATTCAGCTTCCGGAAAGCGCATATCCCGCTTTCCGGAGGCCTCCTTCCTGAAACTGAAACCTTAGTCCTCGATCTTCACGATGGTGGAGCATCCCATGCCGCCGCCGATGCAGAGAGTTGCAAGTCCGGTCTTTGCTCCCTTTGCCTGCATCTCGTGAAGCAGGGTAACCAGGATACGGCATCCTGACGCGCCTACGGGATGTCCCAGAGCGATTGCGCCGCCGTTGGGGTTCAGCTGTTTGTCAACGTCAATGCCCAAGTCCTTGCCCACTGCCACGGACTGTGCCGCAAATGCCTCGTTTGCCTCGATGATATCGAAATCTTCAATCTTCATGCCGGTCTTGGCAAGCACCTTCCTTGTGGATGCCACAGGGCCGATTCCCATTACTTCGGGACGCACGCCTGCCAGAGCACCTGCCACAAAGGTAGCCATGGGCTTCACGCCCAGTTCCTTTGCCTTCTCTTCGCTCATCACCACGATGGCTGCTGCTCCGTCATTGATGCCGGAAGCATTGCCTGCGGTTACGAAACCATCCTTATTGATGGGACGAAGCTTTGCAAGGCCTTCGATGGTGGAGCCTGCACGGGGGCCTTCGTCCACCTTGAACTCGATCATTTCTTTCTTTTTCTTCACCATAACGGGCACGATCTCGGCGTCGAATGCGCCGGACTTCTGCGCCGCTTCCGCCTTCTGCTGGCTCTTGAGCGCAAACTCGTCAAGCTCCTCACGGGTCAGATTCCACTCACGGCAGATGTTGTCTGCAGTGGTAATCATATGATAATCATTAAAAGCGTCCCAGAGGGCATCCTTGATCATGGTATCCACCAGAGTGCCGTTATTCATCCTGTAACCGTAACGGGCCTGGGGAACTGCGTAAGGCGCCATGGACATATTCTCCATACCGCCGGCTACCACCACATCGGCATCTCCTGCCATGATCATCTGCGCAGCCTGGTTCACACAGTTCAGACCGGAACCGCAGACTACGTTCATGGTAACTGCAGGCACTTCAATGGGGAGACCTGCCTTGATGGAAGACTGGCGCGCCACATTCTGTCCCTGTGCTGCCTGGATAACACAGCCCATGTAAACCTGGTCTACATCTTCGGGCTTTACCCCTGCCCTGTTCAGGGCTTCCTTGATCACGATTGCACCCAGTTCCGCAGCGGGGGTGTTGCTCAGCGTGCCGCCCATGGTACCGATTGCAGTACGGCATGCACCGGCTAAAACTACTTTTCTTGCCATTTGTTTTCCCTCCAAATTAATGATTTGTATTGATTGTTATTTTTTTATCATACAGGATACATCCAGTTTAACATAGTCCTTGTCTATTTGCAATCACTTTCCGATTAAATTTTCATTAAACAGACCAGCACCCGCAACAGTTCAGCGCCCTGCCTGAACTGTCACCAGCACTCTGTCCAGCGTTTCGAAAAGCTTTTTCACATCGATGGGCTTGGCTATATGCCCGTTCATGCCGCAGGCCAGAGCCTCCCTTTTATCTTCCTCAAAAGCATTCGCCGTCATGGCGATAATCGGCAGAGAAGCAAGGGCTGCATTGTCCAGTTTACGGATTGCCCTGGCCGCCTCATAACCGTTCATCACCGGCATCTGCACATCCATAAGCACTAACTGGTAATATCCGGGCTGAGAATTTTGGACCATCTCCAGAGCAATCTTCCCGTTCTCGGCAACCTCTGTTGTAAATCCTGCATCCCCCAGAATCGCCACCGCAATCTCCTGATTCAGCAGCACATCCTCCGCCAGAAGAATCCGCCCCGTGCTCCGCACTTTTGTCTCCTGCTCCCTCTCCTTCTCTGCCGTTTCCTCGGCATTAATAACGGAATGGAGACAGCTTCTGAGTTCGGACATAAACAGCGGCTTACTGCAGAATGCCGTGACACCGGCTTCTCTGGCTTCCTCCTCAATGTCCGCCCAGTCATAGGCAGTCAGCACAATTACCGCCACATCGTCCCCCATCTCCTTTCGGATCCTGCGGGTAACTTCAATGCCGTTCATATCAGGCAGCAGCCAGTCCACAATATATACACTGTACATGTCGCCTCTCATAAGCGCCTGATGGGTGCGCAGTATCGCCTCCTTCCCGGAAAGCGTCCATTCTGCTCTCATTCCCACCTGCTGCAGCATATAGGTGACGCTGTCACAGGTATTGAAATCATCGTCCACCACCAACGCCCTGCCGTTTTTCAGCTCCGATATATCCAGCGGCTCCTTCTCCTCGGTAAGCAGGCGGAACGTAAAGGCCACATGGAATTCCGTGCCCGCTCCCTGCTCGCTTTTCACCGAGATAGAACCGTTCATCATGTCCACAATATTCTTCGTGATCGCCATACCCAGGCCGGTCCCCTGGATCCCGCTGGTAGTGGAATTTTCCTCTCTCTCAAAGGGTTCGAAAATGTGAGATACAAATTCCTCGCTCATCCCGATTCCCGTATCCTTGACACAGAACTCATAATTGGCATATCCCGCAGGAGCGCCTGCCTTCTCCGTAACCCGAAGGCTCACAATCCCACCTGCGCCGGTATACTTTACCGCATTGCCCAGCAGATTCAGCAGCACCTGGTTCAGCCGCAGCTTGTCGCAGCAAATGTCCTCATCCCACACATCCACCGCATCCATATATAGCTCAAGCTGCTTTGCACGGACATCCGCCTGCAGAATATTCCGCAATTCATGGAGAATATCCGGCAGGCTGCACGGTTTTTCGTCTAAATGTATTTTTCCGCTCTCTATACGGCTCATATCCAGCACATCATTGATCAGACTCAGCAAATGGTTCCCGGAGGTCATGATTTTTTTCAGATACTCCTCCACCTGTTCCCGATGATCAATATGGGTAATGGCTAAGGCCGTAAATCCCACAATGGCGTTCATGGGCGTACGAATATCGTGAGACATGTTGGACAAAAATACGCTCTTGGCCCTGCTTGCCCTGTTCGCCTGCATCAGCGCATCCTCCAGCAGGCCTTTCTTCTCCATCTCCCTGCGAATCTCTTCGTCCACACTGCGGAAACCCAGCACTATGCCGTGTCCGCTCTCCCAGATACCGGCCCGCACAGCTCTCACCTGAAAATACTTGATGCCGTCCTCTGCGGATATACGATAATTTACGTAGTACTGCATTTGCTTCTCCAGCTCTCTCTGCAAATTCTCCAGGGAGAAAGAGGCGCGCAGTAAATCCCGGTCCTCCTCGTACACAAATTGCTCTATATATTCCTCCATGCTTTCTTCCAGCCCGATTTCCTCCTTAACAAAGGAGTCTGAGAGAAAGCCCTTATTGTTGTCCCGCAGCAAAAAGCCCTTCCCGCTGTCAAGGTTAAAAAAGCGGACGATACTGTAATCTGTACTCAACGCCTGGATCAGCTCCGCCTGACGCCTGCGGTTGCGGTTTTCCTCCTGCTTCTGAGCCGTGCAGTCCAGCAGGAAACGCTGGTAAAAGAGCTCCCCGTCCTCCTGCAGAAGCTTCACATTGCCCATGATGTGAAGAAGTTCCCCGTCCCTGTGCCGTACACGGTATTCCACACTGACACTGTCGCCCTCTTTTTTCAGCTCGGCTATATTCTTCTGAAGCCTGGCTCTGTCCTCCTCCAGGATAGAGGGGGCGCACATATCAAAACCATCCTTTTCCAGCTGCTCCTGAGACTCATACCCCAGAATCTTCAGCGCAGCCCTGTTTATACTCAAAATCCTTGTCCCATCCACTGTGTGACACAGGACGCCGCAGTCAATGCTCTTAAAGATCGCCTCCAAAGTACGGTTCTTCTGTATGATTTCCTGTTCGTACGCCCGTTCCTGCGTCACGTCGATGGCCACGCCCACTGTTCCCATCACGCTTCCGTCCACATCATACAGCGGAGATTTGTAGGTCGTGAGCAGTCTCGTACCCTCTCCGGCCTTCACCGTTTCCTCCGACACACAAGTCTTCCTGCTCTCCATGACAATGCGCTCAGACTCGATACAGGCAGGGTCATCCGTCTCCACGTCCCAGATATAAGCGTGGCCCCGGCCTTCCACCTGTTCTTTTGTCTTATTGACAGTCCTGCAGAAGCTGTCATTTACCTTTTTATGTATTCCCTTCTTATCCTTATACCAGATAAGGTTAGGGACATTGTTGATGGTTGCATCCAGAAACTGACCTGTCTCCCATCCTTCCCAATCCCGCTTATACGCCTCCTGCCATCTGCGGAAACGAAACCTGATCTCCCCGTCCGACATGGGCAAAATCCAGATATCGTGTATTCTCTCCCCCATATCCTCCGCCAGCCGACCTGCCTGCTCCTTCTCCGCCAGCACAATCAGCTGCGCATTTTCCCGCATCCCTGAAAACAGCTGGGCTAAAGTCTCTCCGGCATCCGCCGCCCGTAAGTCGGCCACAATAACATCCGCCTCCGCTGTCAAAGCAGTTTCCACTCCGTCGCTTTCCGAAAACGTATGTGTAAAATGCTCCAGCGGAGACGCCTCTTTCATTATATCTAAAACTCTGCATGTATGACCTGCGAAATAAAAATGAATATGACAGTGGTACATCTCCATTTCCTCCATGAGTCCTGCGAATTGTCAATCTATTCATTATTGTATCAAGCTCATGAATTTATGTCAATATTGGGATGAAGGTTAAAAAAATTAATGGTTTCATCATCTTTGAACGATGCGGTAATAGGTTCTGGCCGTCAGCAGATAAATCAACGCATACAGGACTCCGAATACCAGAAAACAGGACACCGTGCAGGCCGCATACAGCCTGAGGTTATACAGGTTCAACAGCTCCAGCAGCCTGGAGATCAGCGGAAAGGCCGCCGCCACATGCGTTCCCGCAGCCATCAGCGGCAGGAAAAATATGGTCAGAATCTGGGAATGAATGGCAGACTTTACTTCACTGCTGCTCATCCCCACCTTCTGCATTATCTCAAACCGGTTCCTGTCATCATATCCCTCCGAAATCTGTTTATAATAAATAATCAGCACGGTCGCCATAACAAATAAACTTCCCAGGAAAATTCCGATGAAGAACATTCCCCCGCAGATTTCCATAAGGGCGCGTCTCCCGTCTATCCTCGACTCTTCCTTCAATCCGGGAATCCCTCTCGCCGATTGTTCAAAAGCCTCCTGAGCCGCCTCGTCCGAATCCGTATCAAAAGCGTATACCCAGCCGATCTGCCCTGCAAGATCTGTCAGAATTTCCCTCTGTCTCTCATAAAGCATGTTCAGCGTATCCAGATCAGGCACCACAATATATTGTGTGACAGACATCATCGCCTCATATTCCCCGTTCCCCACAAAATCGTCCAGCCTCTCTGCCACCCGGTATTCTCTGTCAAAAAGCTTCATGACAGGCCGATCATAATCCCGCCGGTTGGAATATACCATAATCTCTCCGTCCTGCAGTGTTTTTTCCGTGCCCATTATCCTGTTGTAGTCCTCCAGAGGCACGAAGAACAGCGAATGGGTATCGTCCTCCACCGATCTGGCCCGCTCCCGCAGAACCGAATAACCATTCTCTTCGCAAATCCCCTGAAAGGCCAGAAAAGTATACGTCCATTCTCCTGTCACAGTCAGCCCCTCATCTTCCCTGAGACGACTGATGGTTTCCCTGTCCGCCTCCCTGTTGTCCGTGCTTTTGGCATAAAAAACAAAATCTGCCGGATAACGATTAGCGATGATGTCTTCCATGCCGATCATCATGGATGTTGTGGTGGAAACCATAACCAGAACCATGGTGGACAGGACGCATATATTTGCCAGGCCGACAGCATTCTGCTTCATGCGGTAAATCATTCCCGCCACACTGACAAAATGTTTCGTGCGGTAGTAATACCTCTTGTTTTTCCGCAGCATCTTTAACAGAGCAATGCTTCCCGCCGTAAACAGAAGGTAAGTCCCCGCGATGACCAGGAGCACAGCCACAAAAAACATCAGAACCGACGCGATGGGATTTTCGGTGGCAGCGGCGATATAATAACCTTCCCCCAGAGCTGCCAGCCCCAACAGCGCCAACAGCCAGTTCGCGCGCGGCTCCCTTTCTCCCGCATTTCCGGCCCGCAGCAGCTCTATGGGATTAACCGTCCGGATCTGCCACACGGAATATATATATATCAGTATAAAAATAATCGAAAAAAAGAGCGCCGTTGTTGTCAGAACTTCCGTCGAAATAAAAAATCCCAAGGGAACCTGTCCTCCGACGACTTTGGCCACTGTCAAAAACATCACTTTATCCAAGGCAATTCCCAGTCCCAGCCCCGGCAGCAGACAGAGCAGCAGCACATAAAAAGTTTCCCAGCCGATCACTCTGGCCAAATGACGTCTCTCCATTCCCAGGATATGAAAAACACCGAATTCCTTTTTCCGCCTCTTCATAAGAAAACTGTTGGTGTAAAATAAAAAAATAAAGGCAAAAACGGTTATCACCCAACTCCCCAGCCCCATTGCGGTATTCAGAAAATTTCCGCCTGCCATACCGTTTAATCCCGGATTCAGGGACAGGGATTTCACAATATAAAACATTGCCGCCGTGACAATACAGGCCAGAATATACGGAATGTACGTTTTGCCGTTTTTGCGAATATTGTCTGCCGCCAGTCTGGCATAAAATCCTTTTTTCATCTTTGTGCACCTCCTGCCGCAAGCAAAATCAGGGTATCCGAAATCTTCTGGTACAGCTCCTCATTGGTGCTGCTTCCCCGGTAAATCTGGTGGAATACCTCTCCGTCCTTGATGAACATTACCCGGCCGGCCCTGCTTGCCGCTTTCACGGAATGAGTCACCATGAGAATAGTCTGGCCGTCCAGGTTGATGTCGTTAAAAATGTCCAACAGCCCGTCCGCAGCCCTGGAATCCAATGCCCCCGTAGGCTCGTCCGCCAATACCAGCTGCGGATTGGTAATCAAAGCCCTGGCCACCGCAGCCCTCTGCTTCTGCCCTCCGGAAACTTCATAGGGAAACTTTTCCAGAATATCCCGAATGCCGAGCCTTTCCGCAACAGGCGCAAGACGCCTCTCCATTTCCTCATGCGCCTTTCCGCCCAGCACTAAAGGCAGAAAAATATTGTCCCTCAGCGTAAATGTATCCAGGAGATTAAAATCCTGAAATACAAAGCCAAGATTATTCCGCCGGAATGCCGCCAATTCCTTCTCCTTTACGCCGGAAAGACTTTTGCCCCCCAGCAGTACCTGTCCGCCTGTCGGTTTATCCAAAGCTGCCAGAATATTCAACAGTGTGGTTTTTCCCGATCCGGATTCCCCCATGATGGCCACATATTCTCCCTGTTCCACAGAAAAAGATACCTTGGACAACGCCTGTACCTGATTACCCCCAAAGCGTGTGGTATAGACTTTTCTCAAACTCTTTGCCTCTAATAATGCCATGATCAAATCCTCCTTGAATTCTGCATTGCCCGGACGCTTACTGCCCGGATACTGTTCAATGCTGATAAGGGAATTATACAAAACGGCGGAATGCTCCGACATCGAATCGGGTGACATTTCCGCCGTTTCCTGTGACATTTTTGTAATATCTCCCTACCCGCCCCATACACCCCGGAAATTTTTCCGCTGAACTTACTCCACTTCAAGCTTCCTCCTGCTCAGATCCAGAAAGACCGTAGTGCCCGCGCCAACCACAGATTCCACCCATATTTTATGGAAAAGCTTCTCTGCGGTCAGACTGCTGAGATACAATCCCAGGCCTGTGGACTTTTTATCCGCCCGCCCGTTATATCCCGTAAATCCCTTCTCAAATATCCTTGGCACATCCTCCGGCGCAATACCTATTCCTGTGTCCGCAATCTCTACTACCTTCTCCGGAGTCACCCGAATAGATACGCTTCCCTCCCGGGTATATTTGACGGCATTGGCCAAAATCTGCTCTATGATAAACAGCAGCCATTTCTCGTCAGTAAGCACCACAGCCTCCGTCCCCTCATAGAAAAGACCTATTTTTCTCCGGATAAACTGGGGCGCATACTTGTGGATTGCCTGCTTGATAATTCTGTCCAAATCATACTCCCGAAACAGATAATCCGTGGAATCACTTCCCAATCTTATCCAGTTCAACGCCATCTCCACATACTGCTCTATCCGAAACAGCTCTGCCAAAAGCTCTCTGTGCTCCTCCGTATCCTCTCCCTGCAGCGTCATGCGCATGACGGATATGGGCGTCTTAATCTGGTGCACCCATGTGGTGTAATACTCCAGGCTCTCCCTTCTCTCACTCTGCCACTGATTTGAACACTGATCAAATATTCCTTTTAATTTTCGAAGCATATCCTGATAGTCTGATTCACCAAGGTTCTTCGGCTCCGGCAGTCCCTCCGTCATTAACTCAACATCCTGCAGTATTCTCTGCCTTTCCCTGTGATCAGCCGCAAAGAAACAGTATTCCGGAACCAGCACTGTCAGCCTGAACAGCAGGCAAAGTCCAGCCGCATACAGCACCGCCTCCGCCTCCAGGTCATACAGAATAAATATTCCTGCAAAAATTACACAGTATACCAAAAAAATTATCCCTGTCTTCCCGTGCTGCCGCAAAAATCTGCCGGGAACATCATACCACTTTTCTTCCCTCATTCCATACTCTTCCCTTTGTATTTTTATTTGTTATTTTGAATTACAGTCTATGGATTCTCGTTTAACATGGGCACGATACCCCCTCGCGGAACTGCGTGCCTCAAAGTCATCCATGACCTTTTGCCCCCGGCGCCATGTCAATAATATAGCCGCTGCCCACCTTTGTGGTTATAAAATCCGCCAGTCCTGCACTCTCCAGCTTTTTACGCAGCCTGGTGACATTGACAGTGAGCGTATTTTCCTCAACATAAGAATCCATCTGCCAAAGTCTGGTCATCAGCGTGTCCCGGCTGACCACTTTCCCTTTATTCTCCATGAGCGTCTGCAGTATGCGAAATTCGTTTTTGGTCAGTTCAATCCGCTCCCCCCGGTATACCAGAGATGCATCGTTCAGATTCAACACAGCCCCTCTGTGCTCCAGTATGGGAATCTTCCCCGCCATATCATACGCCCTGCGGAGCACGGCCTGTATTTTCGCAGTCATCACCTCCAGATCCACCGGCTTGGGAATAAAATCATCCCCGCCCATGCTCATGGCCATGACAATATTCATATTGTCCGAGGCTGAGGAAATAAATACCACCGGCACATTGGAAATCTTCCGGATCTCGGTGCACCAGTGATAGCCGTTAAAAAAGGGCAGCATAATATCCATCAGCACCATATGGGGGTCATATTCCGCAAATGCCGTAATAACATTGGCGAAATCACAAACACAAAAACATTCATTCCCCCAAGCCTCTATCTGCTTCTTCATTGCGCCCGCCATGGCCAGATCATCCTCCACAATCATTATCCGGTACATCGTCACTCCATCCTCTCCCTCTAAACAAGTCTGCTGTTTTTCCTACTATACCACTTTCTCCGGAAAAAAATCAATCTCAAACCCTCCGAATCGTTGCAATAAAATCACCGGGAAAAATTCCGGAAAAAATTTCTTAGGGCAAAAGTCTTGAAAATATGAAATAAAGTGCTATAATCTAATATGTTGTGTGCTACACAGCACAGCAAATACATAAAAATGAAGGAGAAAGAAATGAAGAAAAGGTTTAACAAAATCATAAGCCTGGCTCTGGTGCTGATCTGCGTATTTGCACTGGCAGCCTGCGGCGGCGGCGGTTCAGGCGCAGAAGGCACCTACACGTTCAAGACCATGAGCATGCAGGGGATGACTTTCGACATTGAACAGTTGGCCGAAACTTTGGGTGAGGAAGCTGACCAGCTGAAAATCTCACTGGTACTGAATTCCGACGGCAGCCTCAAGCTGGAAGCCGACGCCCTTGAAATGTCCGGGGAAGGAACCTGGAAGGCCAGCGGCAGCACCGTCACCATGACCATCGACGGTGAAGAGATGACTGCCACGCTGAAAGACGGCGAGATCACCATGTCTGCCGAGGGCATCACCCTGACTTTCAAAAAGTAAGTTCATCTTAACTGACTAAAAAACCGGTGAGAAAAATTCATTTCCATCAGAGAAGGGATGCCCTGCGGGCATCCCTTTTCATTTATACCTATGAAATGACTATTTAGAGGGTGCCGCCTATAAGTATACGAACTCAAGCGTCAGCTAAGGCCTGCCTCCGCTCAGCTCAAAACAGCCGCTCTGCGTATCTGCTCTCTCAGCCAGATTCCTCCTGCCGTCAGGAAAACCGCCGCTCCGAGCAGCCAGGGCCAGGTTCCTTCGTCGCCTCTGCAGACAGGAAACAGGCCGAACTTCCACAGACGGTTTGCCATACCTATATTAGCGGCATAATACAAAATAGACACCATATACCCCAAAACCACCTGATTGGTGACCGCCGCTGCAAAACAACCGATTCCTCCCAGAAACAAAGCCTCGCAGAACGCTCCCCGCCACAAAAGTCCCACAGGAAATACGGAGCCGCCGGCCAGAAGCCGCAGAATGAGAATGCTCACCACTGCTGCCAGCATACACAGCGCCGGAAACAGTCTGCCCAGATACAGCTTCCACATAGGCAGATACCTGGAGGCCTCCAGCTGCCAGATTTCCATGTCGCTCTCCGGCAAAAACAGAGGCGTAAACAGCAGAATCCCGGCGATAACACCGTAATGCTCCATCACCTTCGCCGCTCCGGCAATGTCCAGATTGCGGAAGCTCAGCACTGCCCCGGCACACAGCACCAAAAGCGCCGCCCCGCACAAATGAGGGAGATAATGGTATCGGATAAAATTAAGAATTGTTTTTACGTAATTTCCCATACAACATTTCCCCTTTCCGCCTCTTTTTTTCATAGACTGCCACTGTGAGCAGAACCAGTATAACTGCCAGTGCCATATACATCCCCTTATTCCGGTACAGCTGCCCCAGTTCCTCCGCATACCTGCCGTAGCTGCCGAAAGTGTTCCAGCGCGTCACCAGTTTCCAGCCGAAATCTCCCATCAGCGTAGCGGCAGAAAACACCGAGCCGAATGCCCATGCCAACAGAACCGGTATGGCCAGAATTGTCTCCGTCGCCTCCGTAATTAAAAAAGCAGCTCCAAGCACCACCATGATCACCGGCAGCAGCCACAGAAAACTGTACTTGACGAATGCCAGGATGTCCGCCTGAATTCCCGCCTGGCCTGCGGCATACACACAGGGCATCTGCATCAGCAGCGCGCACAGAAGCACCGGTACAAAACACATCACCACATTAGCCAGATAGCGGCACCCAATCAGAGCGGCACCGGAAACGGACCGACTGCGGATAAGCTCCGCCGCTTTCGCCCTCTTATCCTTCAGACAAGCGGAAACTCCCACAAATATAGGCAGAACGGCAAGAAAAATGCACGCATAATCGCAGAACAGCCGCATCTGCGCGCCGCTGACCTTGTCATCTTCACACAGTTCCCGGTAATGTTCCAGAGCATCCTCATAGGTCAGGGCCACAACACCTCTTCTTTCGTAGGATGACTTCTCATAATGACTTCTGGAGCCTACGATTTCACAGGCTTTCTCCATCACCTGTTCAAATTCTTCGTAGCTTAAGTTTTCCCTGATGGGAATGTGCCACATTTCCGCCTCCGCATACTCCGCCCCCATCTGGGAAATCTCCATTCCGTAAGCGTTACTCTCCTCTATCATCTGCTCAAATTCCATGCCCGTACACTGCTCCATTGCGCGCTTAAGCACTTCCAGTTCTTCCTCATTCAGTGTCACTGCCTTGTAAAAGCCGAAAGGATAGGTGGCGAACCGATTTGCCAAAATCTCCCGCAACAGTGTTTCCAGGCCGCTTTGCATGACCATTCTCTCATCACTGGAATATCCGTATCCATAGCTTTCCTGACCTGGCTGGGGTTCAGACAGCTGTTCCGTCCATTCCCCATCGCTCATCTGGCCGGTAATAAACAGTACGAATGCCGCCAGATAGACATAATACACCAGACTTTTTGCAATCTTCCTGCACTCCTTTAGAAACAATGCTCCCATCATGCCTGCTCACTTCCTTTCTGCACAGGCGTCGCGGATATGCTGTGCATCAGAAACATATAGGCATCCTCCACATCTGCGCTGCAGGACTTCGCTTCCGCCAACGGCATACTCTCCGCAATGATTCTGACGGTGGCAGTGCTTCCTCTGTTCAATATACCGGTTACAATAAAACGTTCTTTTAATCCATCCAGTTCTCTCGGCGAAACCTCCGCCGAGTAAACCTTGTTCTCCACCAGCTTCAGAAGAGACTCCACCGTTCCGCGGAAAACCACCTCCCCATGATTCAGCACCGCGATCTCTTCACAGGTAGCCTCGATATCTCCCACAATGTGCGTGGAAAGCAGCACGATCCGCTCTCTGGCAATCTCGCACAGCAGGTTGCGGAAACGCACCCTCTCCTCCGGATCCAGTCCCGCCGTAGGCTCATCCACAATGATCACCCTGGGATCATGGATGATTGCCTGGGCAATTCCCAACCGGCGCTTCATCCCGCCCGACATTGCCTTCACCCGGATATTTTTCTGATCCAGGAGATTTACCTTTTCCAACATTTCCGGCACCTTTTTTCTCCGCTCTGCCTTCGGAATCCCGGAAAGTACCGCCAGGTAATCCAGTGCCTCACAGGCAGTCATATTTCCATACATGGAAAAATCCTGGGGCAGATACCCCGTCATCTTTCTGATCTCCGCTGCATGTTCCACCGGCACCCCGCACACACGCACCTCCCCGGCAGACTTCGGCAGCAGTGTGGCAAGCACTCTCATAAGCGTTGTCTTGCCTGCTCCGTTGGGTCCAAGCAGGCCGAACATCCCCTGCCCAATGGTCAGATCAACGGATTTCAACGCCTGTTTTTTCCCGAAATTCTTGCATAAACCTTTGATTTGAATTTGCGTCTCCATAACCTGGATCTCTCCTTCCTTTTCCATTCTATAGGAAGCAAATGCAGCTTCCGATAAAACATACTATACAGGAGAAATCTCTACAAACACTCTACATTTTCTAAATAAGTCCTGAAGCTTTCTGAAAAGGATTCTTAAACCCCTACCAAAAAGGCCGCAGCCGCAATTCCCCCGCCGTCTATGCTGTTGACCAGTTTCAGTGTTCCCCCGTGTTTCTCACAGAGCATCCGGGAAATAAACAATCCCAGGCCAAAATGCTCTCCCCCTTCCTTGTCTTCGCTGTAATAAGGATCCGTACCGTACCGAAGCGCCCTGGAAGAAAATCCTGTCCCGTCATCCTGCACATAAATCAGAAATTCTTCCCCCTTCCGCACAAACGCAACAGTAATCCTGCTTTGGGCATAACGGAGCGCATTGGATACCAGATTGTCAAAAACCTCCTCAATCAGCCCTCCGTCCGCAAAAAAATTTCCCTCTATCCCCTGCGCCTCTATCCTGCAGGTTTTGTTTTTCTCCGCCGCAAGCTCCCTGGCTGCCGTTCCAAGACGCTGCACCAATATTGTGCCCTCCAGCCATGCCCCGGACACCTCTCTGGCCTCCTGCCTGTGGAGTTGTGTCATGGTTTTGGAAATCTCCAGAATCCGCTGTTCCTGATGCTGCATTACGGCCAGTTTTTCCAAAAGCTTTTCTTCAGAAACCTTTCCCTTCGGCACATACTTCTGCAGAAATTCCGTACAGCCGGAAAGCACGGTGAGCGGCGTGCGGATATCATGGGCAAAGGCAGCGTTGATCCGCCTCTGGCTCTCCTGCTCCATCCAACGGCTTCTCTTCTCCTTCACCAGTTTTCTGCGAAGCTGTTCAAAGCTTCGGCAGAGTCCGCCCATCTCATCCCCGTCAAGATATGCGATCTCCCTTCCGTAATCTCCGGCCCCGATACAGCCAAAGGCATTCTGTACCGCCTTCAGGGCAGGATATATCTTTTTTTGCAAAAACATCCCTCCTGCCGCCGTGCAGCAAACCGCCAGGCAGGGGTACTGCCCATACCAATACCAGAACCAGAGAAAAACCATTGCCGCCTTTCCCTCCTGCGAGATCTCCCAGTGAAGAGTGAAATTCTCCCGCAGAATTTCCCCGGTAAACACCTTGAACCAACTCTCGCAGAGGTTCTTGGACAGGGTCCACAGCATCATCCCGGCCACGGCTCCTGCCGCCATATAAAAAAAGAGGCTCTTCGTCAGGGAAGCATTCCTGAATTCCGCTTCCAGACGCGCAGCCTTCTTCCTCAGCCAATCCATCGATATCCCACCCCCCACACTGTCTCAATATACTCCTTCTCCCGGGCATTCCCCAGTTTTTTCCGGATACGGCGGATATGCTCCGTAATGATGGAGGCATCCGCCTCTCCCTCATATCCCCGGACATTCTCATAGATCCGCTCCCTGTCAAGCACCACGCCCTTATTGGTGTAGAGCAGCTCCGCAATGGCAAATTCCGTCTTCGTAAGCCCCACGTCCCTGCCATCCGCCAGGAAACGGCGCCCGGAAAAATCCACCGTCAGATTTTCCTCCGTCACAAGGGTCCGGCCGGTCCTCTCCTGTCTCCTGAAATGCGCCTCTATCCGGGCAAGCAATTCCTCCATGCCGAAAGGCTTCATGATATAATCATCTCCGCCCACCTTCCATCCCATAATGCGATCGGCCTCTTCTGTTCTGGCAGATAAAAACAGAATGGGCGCATTGGTCCGCTCCCGGACAGCCTGACAGATCTGGTATCCGTCCATGTCCGGCAGGTTGATATCCAGAAGGATCAGATCCGGCTGCTTTTCTATCAGCAAAAGCGCACCCTCTCCGTCTGCCGCCTGGTCAGTCACATACCCCTCCATGGCAAAAGTCTCCGCCAACAGCCCGCGGATTTCCTTCTCATCATCTACGATCAGAATCCGTTTCATTCCTCTTCTCCGCATACGCCTTACAAAATGCCTTACATTTCGTTCCCTGGCAATTTAGATTCTTTTCAAATTCTTCTATATATGGTGCCATATTATCTTTACGCTGCTTTTCTCCAGTGCGTTTTAGCGACTGGTTGCAATTCTCACATGTAACAGCCATATTGGGTACACATTCGACCAGATAGCGACTTAATACTTTTTCAACCGAATGTTCTATTTCTCCCAAATCTGTTCTGTCTCCCTTTAAAGACGCAAAACAATACATACAATGATAATCACTTGTGCCCAAAAGCAATTGCTTTAATTGTTCTCCCCGTTTTCCATGATAACCATATTCCAAATTCTGTTCATAAACAGGCTTAAAGTCCGGCATATCCAACACATAGATGTTTTCCTCCATGTTACCACTCCTCAATTTGTTTGACCAAGACTCTTTGGGCTTTTGTCAAAATCGCATCCTTTATAGACAAAAGTTCATTACAGTCTTCCTCTTTCCATATTCCGGCCACTTTATTATTTAGCAATCTCCTTAAAGCTGCATCTGTCATTTCTTTATCGCTCATTGTCTTCCTATCATGAAATATACTGTTAAAAATGTTATAGACCTGAGATACGCTGTTAAAATCACCTGCATCCAGTAATTCATACGCGCCTTCTGACATTAAAACAAGATTTGCTGTCATAGCCTTGGCAATTAAATCTGCAGAATGTGTTGTGACAATAAAAGTAAAATTTTTATATTCCTGCCTCAAAAATTCAAAAATGCGGGCACAATTATATGCAAAAAGAAATTCGTCTATCTCGTCAATCACTACCGTACCCGTTTTCATGGTTTGCCGTATATACTCCATTTCCATAAAAATGCGCAACAATGCCTGGTATCCGCTGGAAAGGCAGGATTCAATCCCATCCAAATATAATTTAAAGCCTACTTCTGACTGTCTGATTTCCAATTCTACTCCTAAAAAATCCTTAACCAATGTTTTTAATTCTATTTCAAAATCAAAATAAAAATTTTCTATTTCTGACGGCACGCCTCCATAATAAAATGTATCTTTCAAATTATAATTATCTTCTTTTAGCCTGTGCTCTGTGATTTTCTCTGAGAATTGAATATCTGCAGTTTTTTCTGGCTTTTTAAATATCTGCCCAATATTAAAATATCGATTGACAGAGTCAATCAAATACCAGTGTTCAAAACCGGATTTTAGCAAAAGCCTCTTTAAAAGCTCTGACTTGCCACTGGAATTATTTCCAATAATGATAGTATTGTCATAAGGCAGTTTCTTTTCCAATATTATACTGACCATTTCATTGATTGTATTTTGATAATACGTCATATATACCTTTCCACCTTTTATTCATATTGGGTAATGATATTGTTCCGCCTGCTGTAGAATCCTTAAAAGATCTTTTTTTGAGTATTTCTTCACAGATTTCATCTGTTACCATACATTGTATATGTCTCTTTTCATAAACCACATATAACCCCTCTACCAACGTTTTCTTCTGGAAATATTTTCTTGATATATTTAACCGGAGAATAAAACCTTCTATACTGTCTATATATTTTGCTATCTCTGCCTCATGTAAAGAAAACGATTTCTTTGCAAAATCATCAATCATCTGCTTGGTTGAGTACTTATATCCCTCGATTTTGTACTCATTCTTTTCATATACAACATATGTCTTTAATGCTGACAGGCGATATAACATCTCCAAATCATCACCTTTTTCGTCCATTCCCCCTCTTAATTTTCTCCAGTTTTCGTTATTTTCATTAATTTTTTTCATCGCCCGATTAAAAGGACAAGGATATATTCCATTCCTCAACTCCTGATCAGACAGTTGCTTCCCGCCATTATTCAGATTTGCAAAAATTTTATGCAGTATCTCATCTTTCTTCTCCAAGTCGGAAATCTTTATTTCCACTACAGAAATGCTTAAGTAATCCACCTTTCTCCGCAACTCGACCGGCAAGTTCCTATAACTAATATCACACTTATCATTGCCAATCTGCATATAAAAATTTGATGGTACAATTTCATATTTCTTTTCAAGTGCCGCCACAAAGTTACCCGCAGAGTCCACATCTATCTCCTGATAATCAAATACACTCATCTTTTCATTTTTAAAAAATTTACCTATATAATAAAAATACAGGCTCATTACTCTCTGCTGCCCGTCTAAAATTTCCAACTGCCCTTTTCCATTTCGATATGTGTATATCGGAGGTATAGGAAATTGCCTGATCAAAGATGTGGCCAAATCTTCAACTTGCACTTTACTCCACCGATACTTCCGCTGATATTCCGGAATCACAAGCAGATTATCATGTACTCCTTCTACTAATGCCCTAAACCCCATGTCTGTTTTATATTGTTGTACACTAATATTATTATATATTTCAAGAATTGGCTTTGCCATATAATGTCTCCTCTATCAAAAGTATTCTCGACAATTGATTCCTACTTTAATTAATCATATATTTCCTTATAATGCATCTGCTTAAAGACATAGCACAGCTTCTTTTCTATGCTAAATATATTCATCCTTTTTTATCATACTATGAAACTTACCATTCCGCAACGGATTTTCCTTCATTTTCCATATAACTTACTATTTGCTTGCTGTTCACTATTTATAATGCCATAATTACAAAGAGAATACCCATAATACAGCATAGGTATTCTCTCCTCACTTACTACTAACTTTATTTTTTCCGGCTATTTCCCCGCCTCATACTCCTCCACCTTTGGATCCACAATATCCCCCGTCCTCACCCACTCTTTCGTCCCCTCCACCTTCACCGCCGCCTGGGTATGCTTAGCCAGAAATCTTGTCAACGGATACACATCAATCCAGATCTCGTTATTCCCTTCCTTCTGGGACTCGTCAAAAATCAGCTGCAGCCCCCAGTGCAAATGCACCACTTTAATATTATTCACATTCTCCGTGGCGCTGTACCCCGTATGCCCCATATAGGGTTGTGTCAAGAACAGACTAAATTTTTTTAACAATTCCGTAACATCTTTTCATCCATCTCCCATACTTCCGCAAAACCTACTATTTTCCATCTTATTTTTACTCTGTCCTCCGCATACACATTCAATTATTTTTTTCAAGGCATGCTTCGCAAGTTTCTTCACTTCTTCAACCCCAGATTTGCGCCGCCATTTCTCCCATTCACTAAAATTAGAATTCATGTCCATCTCATGTTTTGTCAGTTCTGCTATTGCATTGATCTAATTTCCATTTCGTTCATATCTTCCCTCACTTTCTAAATATACTCTATGTCTTTAACGTCATAACATAATATTGTCGTTTTTTGAACATTTTCTTGCCATTTTTATATTTGCAGTTCAATCCTTTCAATGCTTTTCATTATAATTTCCTCAGATAATTCTTGCCCCTTGGTTCGGGTCAAAAGTTTCTTCCTTTGCCTGATTCGAATCGCTAGTCTTCTCATAAGAAATTCCTGCTCTATCCAACAAATCTTTCAGGTATCGATTTTCCTTTTCTAAATATTCTATCCGCTCCAGCATATGCTGCATTTCTGTCTGCTCTGCACTCCCCATTAGCAATTGTCTCTCTTTCTATTTTTCTGCTCTTTAGAAAAATTTTTATGCTCTTTAGAAAATGCTCTCCAGAAAATGATGCGGTATCCCAAACACTTAGCTGTTAATAAACTCATACAAAGCATCTGCTCCTTTTTCCAGTTCTTCATCACATGCCGCACACAAATATTCATTTGTTTCCAGGAAAAGCCTTGTTTCCGAATCCAGTAAAAGTTTGTAAAGCTCTGTAGTCAACAGTTTTTTGTAAGCTGTCTCATAATCTATATTCTGCTTTTTCATCAAATGCTTCGTTAATGCCACAACACACATCCCCGTTGTCGTTTCAATTCTACCCTCATCCATCGATTTATCTCCACTCAATTGCTTTTATATTTACAATAAGCTGATCTGCCACTTCCTGTTTTCCTATATAATACTGTATTCCAAGGTTCTCCGTTTCCAGATTATTAAGCAATATCCCCTTAGCGGCATCAGAACCGATCTTACCATATAGACCATCCCAGTATGCTTTCAGACAAAATGCGGTGTCATCATCTGCGGTAGGCCCAACCACCATATCATAGGCATGGGGCATGCCTCCTTTTTCTCTGCACATCAAAACAAAATCAAGCCACTCTAAATCTGCCGTATGAAAAACCTTTATATTAAGCTTTGACATATAGTCTTTATCCAACATTATTTCGTATAATTTTTCCGAATATGCACTGTCCAGTTTTCCCTTGCTCCTTCTGACGACTTCCCTATATTTTTTATGCATCATCCCAATTGCCTGACTTTTAGAGACCGCCATATAGAAGCCTTTTCCAAAATCTTTCCTCTCCTGCCCAAGCTTTACATCCACCTGCTGTATTTCCGATGCTGTTCCATGATATAAAGTCGTTCTAAGGCTGAGCCACATACTGTTCCACCTCTCTCACCATTTCACTGCCTGTCAGGCTGTCAAATATATCAGGACACTCTGCGACATAATTCAATATTGCATATTTTTCATCCAGCTTCAAAAAATCTTCTGTGGAAATATTATGCTCTCTGCAATAATTCTGCGTCACTAAATACATTAAGAATATTGTATTATTCAATCTTTTTTCCGACATATCCACTTCAATCCTTTCCCTGTGTCCATTCATAATACAAAAATATACCATAAAAGAGAAGCCTGTAGCCCGGCCTCTCTCCCGGAGGTACATATTATACTTCCGATTTTTAACAAATACATTTTTCAAGATTTTCTTATGAAATTCGCTCGCCCTCAGTATAACACATGGAAAGATTCACTGCAATAAACACATATATTTTTCGCTTGTGGAATTGTCAACAAACTCAACAATTCCACAAACCATATAGATTATTTTGACTATTATTCCTCTTCTTGTCCTTCCAATTGATTATTCTCCAAAGAATCTTCTTTTGCTGGCATCTGCACTTCTCCCGGAGTCCCCGCCTCATACTCCTCCACCTTTGGATCCACAATATCCCCCGTCCGCACCCACTCCTTCGTCCCCTCCACCTTCACCGCCGCCTGGGTATGCTT
>CAJUGL010000058.1 GCA_910586515.1 uncultured Acetatifactor sp. | reverse complement strand
CTCGGATATGCGATAGGAAGCAAGGATAATAATAAACCACAAAAATAGCCGCCCCGGTCCGCAAAACTAAGGCGACTATTTTTGTTTGCTCAAATTCGGACTAGCCGTCTATCGGCAGTATCCCTTTATGTTTTTATTGTAACAGATTTTCCCGGGGCTGTCAAATGCCGTGGGGATTTTTCGTTATTTTTTCGGGCAGGCAGGATTTTGCAGGCAGCTCCGCCGGGTGTATTCTGCCGAAAATGACAAAAACTCTGCCAAAAGGAACAGGAATGCCCCAAAGCGTCCCGTGATATGCTATGATGGATGCAGAAGGGGAGCCTGTGGGTGGGTTCACCGGAAAGAAATCCGTTTTGCGGATAGCGTGGAGGAGAGGTCATGAAGGTGATAAGAAACTGTGCCCTGTCTGTGGGACTCACGGTAAAGTATGCGCCATGGAACGCTTTGCTGTACATTCTGGTTTGTCTGACGCCGGGATTTTTCAGCGGACTGAGAGTGGTTCTGGTGCAGAGACTGGTGGACGGCGGAATGGACTATGGAACCACAGGGCAGGGGATGGAGGGGCTTCTGCTGAGCGGCAGCCTTTTGATTGCCATGCTTTTTGTCTGGTTTGTCTTTGAACGGCTGCAGGGATACGAGGAAAAAGTACTGGAAATCCGTCTGATCAGAAACATGGCGCCGGACATTCTCAAGAAACTTGACAGATTGGAGTACGGCGCCTTTGAATCTCCGGATGTGCAGGGGATATTAAAGCGCATCGGGGAGGAACCCTGGCAGAAGGTGAAAAACTGCTATATCGGAAGCATAAACACGGTCCGGACGCTGCTGTCCATTTTCTTTATGCTGGGGGTCTATGCGGCAGTGTCTTTCTGGATCGGTGCAGGGATCTTTTTGGTGGCAGTTCCCATGCTGCTGCTGAATCTTGCTGCCACGAAGCGGCTGCAGGCTCTGCTGTGCGACACCACCATGGAAGCCCGGAAACTGGAAGATCTGAAAAGGCTGTTTCAGGACAGAAATGCCATGTATGAGATGAAAGTGTTTGGAAGCCGGGAGATGATGGCGGAAAAATGGCGCAGGTTCAGCGGCGGCGTGGAGGAGGAGATCCGGAAGGCGGGCGGCCGGGTGGTGGTTCTGGAAGGCGCCAGCAGGCTTCTCAACATTACTTATTTTGTCTTTATTATCATTGCTTTGGCGTACCTGTTTTTACAGGGAAGCGTTACAATCGGACAGTTTACAGCTGTAATCGGCTCCCTGCATTCCATAACAAATCAGATGCTGTCCGCCTCCTGGACAGTGACGAATACCTTTCGGACTGCCATGGATGTGGAGCATTACCGGGAATTTCTGAATCTTCCCGAGCGCAGGGACAGGGGAACTGTGGAGGCTCTGGCCCATGGGGATATCGCCTTTGAAAATGTGAGCTTTACCTATCCCGGCACGGACAGACAGGTGCTGAAGAATGTAACCTTCAGGATAAAGGCGGGGGAGCGTGTGGCCTTTGTGGGGGAAAACGGAGCCGGAAAGTCTACTTTGGTAAAGCTTCTCAGCGGCCTGTATGAGCCGGATACAGGGCGGGTGCTGATGGGCGGCGCGCCGGTCAGGGAGCTGTCGGAGGCTCTGCGGAAAAGATGCCTGTCCGTGGTGTTCCAGGATTTCCAGGAGTATGAGCTTACCCTGCGGGAAAATGTGGCACTGGGAGACATTGCATGGATTGGGGAGGACGCCCGGATCAAAACTGCTCTGGATCAGGCAGGCGGGGCAGGGCTGTATCTTGGGGCGGAAAAGGAACTGGACCGCAATCTGGGGCATCTGGAGACGGACGGGGAGAATCTGTCCCGGGGGCAATGGCAGAGGGTAGCCATCGCCAGGGCGTTTCTGGCGGATGCGGCGTTCTGTGTACTGGACGAACCCACGGCGGCTCTGGACCCCATCGCCGAGAGCCGTATGTACGAGAATTTTGCCCGGATTTTTCATAAAAACGGAACCATCATGATCTCCCACCGCCTGGCCAGTGCGAAACTGGCAGACCGGATTCTGGTGTTGGACGGGGGGCGGATTGTGCAGGACGGCAGCCATGAACAGCTGATGGAAACGGAGGGGCTGTACAGAACCATGTTCCTGGCCCAGAGCTCGTGGTACACGGAACAGGCGCAGGATTCTGACCTGGAGAAGGGAGGCAGAGGATGAAAGGGATAAGAAAGCATTTGGCGTGTTTTGGCCTGGCAATCCGGGATATGCAGAAATTTATGCCTTTTCTGCTGTGGGGAAAGCTGATTTCCAGTATTGCCGAGGCAGTGCTGCAGGTGTGGCAGCCTGTGCTGATCGCGGAACTGTTCCGGCTTGCGGCTGATCTGGAGGGCGGAAATCTCCTTCTTTTTAAACGGGATATCGTATTTCTGTGTATCTGCATTGGTTCGCCTGCGGTATGTACCATGCTGCTGCGGGCGGTGGGGCTGTACGGCGAGGGGAAAAAGGAAACCTGTTACGGATGGAAAATGTATGATTTTGCCGGGAAACTGCGGCTTGAGGCTCTGGAGAAGCCGGAGGTACTGGACAGCTTCCGAAATGCGGACGCGGCCTATTCGCAGCATCTGGCGGCAAGCAGGATGTTTTCCTATCTGCTGATGGATGTGAGATCGGTATTGGTCTGCGTCAGCACCTTTTTCGTGGTGGGAAGCTTTTCCCTGTGGCTGCTTCCCGGGGCGGTGCTGGGCGTCCTGCCGTATCTGGCCATAGATATCTTCTCGGAAAAGCACAGAAGCGGAACCTACAGGGGGCAGGCGGGGAAACGAAGGCGGCTTGTGTATCTCTGGAAGCTCTTCTGCACCAAAGAGCCCGTGAAGGAGATGCGCACCATGGGATTTTCCGGATTTCTGAAGGAGAAATGGGTGGCGGCCAATGTGGAAGTGGTTCGGGAGATGGAGGAAGTGGAGCTCCGGGCCATCCGGTGGTCCGCAGCGGGAATATTGCTGAAAAATCTGTGCTATGTGGCAAATGTGGCCATTGCGGTGATTCTGATGGTCAGGGGAGAACTGGCGGTGGGGCAGTTTGCCGCCTGCCTTACCGCCTTCGGGCTGCTGCAGGACAATCTTTCCCTGCTGAGCACCTTTGTGGTGAGCTTCCTGCAGTCCTGGCATCATGTGGAGGAATATTATGACTTCTTCCGGGCGGAGACGGAAGAGGAGGGGCAGGAGGACTACCGGCCCTTCCGGCGTGAGATCACTTTGCGGGGCGTGCATTTCCGTTATCCGGGCGGGGACCGGGATGCCCTGGACGGCGTGGATCTGACCATCAGGAAAGGAGAGCATGTGGTCATCGTGGGCGTCAACGGCTCAGGGAAGACCACTCTGTCCAAGGTGCTGACGGGAACTTACCCGGCCTGTTCCGGGGATGTATGCTACGACGATCAGAACATAACGAAAATGAAGAAAAACGGACTGTACAGGGATATTTCCATCGTGCCTCAGGATTTCGTTCATTATAATTTCTCTCTGGGAGAAAATATCACGGTGAGCGATTTTGGCCGCAGGGAGGACCAGGCGGGCTTGGCCAAAGTGGCGGAAGCCGTGGGGATGCAGGAGCTGATGCGGGGAATCGGGGGACCGAAGGCGCAGCTGGGCAGGGAGTTCGGGGGAGTTGAGCTGTCCGGCGGGGAGTGGCAGAAGGTGGCCATCGCCAGGGGGCTGTTTAGGGACAGCAGCCTGATTATCCTGGACGAACCCACCAGTGCGCTGGACCCTCTGGTGGAGTATGAGATTCTCACCAATTTTCTGCGGTTAATCCAGGGAAAGACTTCCGTGATCATCTCCCACAGGGTGGGCATCTGCAGGCATGCGGACAAGATTGTGGTGATGAAGGACGGAAAGGCGGTGGAATGGGGCAGTCATGAGGAACTGAAAAAGGCCGGCGGAGAATATGCCAGAATCTGGGGAGAGCAGGCCAAATGGTATTAGAGGGGGCGATTGGCCCCCTTTTAATTGTTTTTCAAATATCTTAAGAAATTCTTCCAAAATCCCTGTGTTTGTAATTTATATTTTCAACATATACTGTCCTCAACAGAAAAGGACATGACAGTTCAGGGCTCTGTCTGAACTGCTGCAAAAAGATAAGCTAAGGGGGGACAGTTATGGACTTAGGTACACTTACTTATTATTTTACCAGGTATGGGGCAATTGCGATTTTTGTGATCGTGTTTCTGGAGTATCTGAACCTGCCGGGATTTCCCGCAGGAATCATCATGCCCCTGTCCGGCATTATGGCGGCAAAGGGGAATATCCATTTCTTCTGGGTGATGACAGTCTCTCTGGCGGCGGGGCTTCTGGGGAGCCTGACGCTGTATGCTCTGGGCAGAAAGGGCGGCGAGGTGTTTCTGAATGCCTATACCAGGCGGTTTCCCAGACAGAAGGAAGTACTGGAAAAGAATCTGGAATGGATCAGGCAGAAGGGCTGCATGGGCGTCTTTGTGGGGAAGCTTCTGCCCATGGTGCGGACCATCGTATCCATTCCGGCGGGCGTGGTGAAGATGGATCTGATGAAATATACGGTAAGCTCCGCCTGCGGGATACTGATCTGGAATTTCGCTTTTATCGGCGCGGGCTATGTACTGGGAGATCAGGTGTTTCAGCTGTTGGGGATGGCATAGGATTGGGGAGAGGACGGACGAGAGATGAGAATAGCGTTAATGACAAATAATTACAAACCTGTGGTGGGAGGCGTGCCCATTTCCATTGAGAGACTGGCAGGAGGGCTGAAGGAACTGGGGCATGAGGTGACGATTTTTGCGCCTACCTACAGAGAGGCGGATTTTCCGGAGGGAAGCCCGGAGCAGGACGTGTTCCGTTATTCCACCTGTCTGAACCGCTTTGTGGGTGGCATCGTCCTGCCCAATCCCTTTGATCTGCGGATTGAAAGGGAGTTCCGGAAGCAGCGCTATGATATCATTCATGTGCACCATCCCATGCTCATCGGCAGGACGGCAGTGTACCTGTCCCGGAAGTATTGCGTTCCTCTGGTATTTACATACCATACCAGATATGAGCAGTATGTGCGCAGTTATACCAAAGGCATGCTGAAGATGGACCGCATTATGCCGCTGTATCTGCGCAGGTTCCTGCGGCACTGCGATTTCGTGTTTGCGCCCACGGAGGGGATGCAGGAATATCTGACGGATACCTGCAAAGTGCGGCGGTCCAGGACGGGAATCCTTCCCACGGGCATTGAGCGGAAAAATTTTGACATTGATCCGGAAGAAGGCAGGAGCATCCGCAGACAGTACGGCGGGGAGAAGATTCCTTTCCTGCTCACCGTGTCCAGAATGGCGGGTGAGAAAAATGTGGGATTCCTTCTGGAGAGCCTGGCCCGGGTGAAAGCTCTGTACGGGAAGCCGTTCCGTATGCTGATGGTGGGAGACGGGCCGGACAGGGAGGCGCTGCGCAGGCGCAGTGAGGAACTGGGACTGGGGGATACCGTGGTCTTTGCCGGGGCGGTTCCCAATCAGGAGATTGCGCCTTATTTTAAGGCTGCGGACGGCTTTCTGTTCGCGTCCAAGACAGAGACGCAGGGCATTGTAGTACTGGAAGCTTTCGCGGGAGCCACGCCTGTGATCGCTGTGAGGGCTTCCGGAGTGGAAGACCTGGTGGATGACGGGGTGAACGGGATTCTGACTGAGGAGGACAGCAGGGAGTATGCGGAGAAGGTGACGGTATTTCTGGAGAGTCTGGATTCGGACTGCTGTGCCGGACAGTCTCAGGAGGCCTACAGGCAGATGTCGGCCAATGCCTACCGAAAAGGTGTCCTTTACCGTGAAGAAGCAGTTGCGCTGAAAGCAGTTCATTATTATAATAGTGTTATTGCGGAAAACGCAATGCAGAAAAAACGGAATATCCGGCTGCTGCCTGCAGGCTGAATTCTGATGCTGCGCTGCCTTCCCACGGGGCCTGACAGCCACGGCGAGCGTGCGGGCCGGGATGCGCCAGAGTATGCATGATTTTACGAAAGAACCGTGTTTTGCCTGAGGGAGAAAAGCCCCTGCCCGGGAAGACGGGGCAGAAGGCAGACAGTGGAAAAAGCGCAGCGGGAATGTGGGAGCCGGAGTCCGTATGAGGGAAAAGGGAGGACATCATATGGAACAAAATTACCACATCCTTGTAGTGGAGGACGACAAGGCGATTCGGGAGGGCGTTGAGATCTACCTGAAGAATCAGGGATACAGGGTATTCCAGGCGGCAAACGGAGCGGAGGGCCTGAAAGTCATCGAGAGCGAGGAGATCCACCTTGCCATCGTTGACATTATGATGCCGGTTATGGACGGCGTAACCATGCTGATGAAACTCCGTTCAAAGGAATATGAATTTCCGGTAATCATGCTGTCTGCCAAGTCCGAGGAAGTGGATAAGATCATGGGACTGAATATGGGAGCAGACGATTATGTTACCAAGCCTTTCACGCCTCTGGAGCTTCTGGCCAGAGTGAATTCCCATTTGCGCAGGTATTCCAAGTATCTGTCGGCCCTGAAGGAGGACGGAAGCAAGGATCATATTTATACCATAGGCGGCCTGGAGCTGAACGAGGATACCGTGGAGGTCAGCGTGGACGGGGAGCCGGTAAAACTGACGCCCATGGAGTTTAAGATCGTGCAGCTGCTCATCAAGAATCCGGGGAGGGTTTTTTCCGCGGATGAGATTTACGAGCGCATCTGGAACGAGAAGGCGGTGAATACGGATACCATCATGGTGCATGTGCGGAATATCCGGGAGAAAATCGAGATTGATCCCAAGAATCCCAAGTATCTGAAGGTGGTATGGGGCGTCGGGTATAAAATCGACAGACAGTAAGTCGTTTTGACTTATGACGGAAATGACACGGCGGCAAATAGGTTGGGAAGAGGCTGCCGCATTAAGGGGCGTAGAATTTCCTAATGCGACAGCGCCAATATGCGCCGGAAGAGCAGGAAGCATCGGGAGGGGAATATGGGACTGTTCGGAAAGAAGAAAAAAGAGGCGGAATCGGTGGAGCAGATACCTTTTCGGGAAGAAAAAAAGCAGAAAGAGGGGCTGATGAGGAGGCTGTGGCGTGAGAAGCCCTGGCTGTCCAGGGGACTGGCGGTGTCTCTGGTCTGCGGCATGATTTTTTCCGGTTTCTACGGCATATTTCAGGCCGGGGCGGAGCGGTATCAGGACAGTCCCACAGACAGCACCGAGAGCATTGCCTGGCTTTACCAGAGCTGCTACCTGCTCTACCGGGATCTGTACAATTCCAGACAGGGGGAAACGGCGGGCTATCAGGACATCTACCTGGAGGCCATGGAGGGATATCAGTGGCTGCTGAACAGGAAGAAGGTTGAAAATTACAGGAATTTTCTGGATTTACTGATGGAGTCCGGGCAGGAGGATACAGCCGTGTCGGAGTCTGCCGATGATTTCCCGGAAGGGGAGGCTGACCCTGCGCTTCTGGAGGAGCTGCTGAATGAATACGAGAGCATGGGACTGGTGGACCCGGAATGGGTGGAGGAGTACAGGGAGGGAAATCTGGCCTATCTTCTGGACAGCGGGGAATGCGCTGACCTGGAGATGGAACTGGAGCGGTTCGGGAATTATTTTCTGTCCCTGGAAAGCAGTTTCCGGGAGCTGAATCTGTGTTATGACTATCTGATTGAAGATCATTCCACAGGTACATTTCTGACAAATATGTCAGAGGAGGATCTGAGTCTGGGCAGCGAAAATAAATATTTTTCCATCAGCTTCCGTTTCGACAAGGCCGGAAATGTGACCGTGGGGGATGCTGTCGGCGGAAGCGATGCCGGCGCGGTGCGGAAGGCCGGCAATGAGGTGATCAGGGATAACCTGGTGAAGACCCAGTTGGAGGAAACCATGGAGGTGTTCGGTCAGCACGGCAGGATTCGGACTCCTGCGGACTGCACGGTGACCTTTTCCGTCCCCGCCGAGGACTGGAAGGAACGGAGGGACTATTTCTATAAAGGAAGCCTGACGGCAGACGGAAACGGTCTGCAGTATTACAGCTGCAGCCGCACCTGGGGGAATGATTCCTATGCTTATATGGATGCCGGAGCGGGAGGAATATTGTTTTTGTGCATGCTGATCATGGCTTTGCTTGGCTGTTTCCTGCCTGTGATGGGGAAGACAAAGCCCTGGCAGGAGGAAAAGCTGTGCAGAGCGCCCTTTGAACCGGTGTTTCTGCTGGGGGTTCTTCTCACCGCGCTGGCGGAGGTTATCATCAATATGGTGGCCTATGTGGCCAGCGGCGAGGCAGGGGGGGCGTTTCAGGGGTATTGGGGATGTTCCGGGGAAACGGCGGATCTTTTTATCTCCCTGTGGAACCTGGCTGTGCTGACCGGATTTTTCTTCTGCTGTTGGTATGTGGGAGTCTGCGCCAGGGCTCTGGGCGAACTGGGCCTGAGAGACTATATAAGGCGGCGAAGCCTGGTCTACCGCTTTTTCCCTTATACGAGGGGAAGAGCCAGGGACATCTATGAATCGGTGGCTCATATGGACTTGACACGGAATGCAAATAAAACGATAATCAAGCTGTTGGTGATCAACGCCCTGATTCTGTTCGGCATCAGCTGTTTCTGGGTGGGAGGATTTGCCATTACTGTGGTCTATTCCCTTGTGCTGTATGTGATACTGCGGAGATATGTCAGTGAACTGCAGCAGCGTTACCGGATTCTCCTGCGCGCTGTGGACGAGATTGCCCAGGGGCGTCTGGATGTGGTCATAAATGAAGACCTGGGCGTGTTTGAACCCTTCCGGGAGCAGGTTTACAAGATTCAGGACGGACTTCAGAAGGCGGTGGATACGGAGGTGCGCAGTCAGCGCATGAAGGTGGAACTGGTGACCAACATGTCCCATGATTTAAAGACCCCCCTGACTGCCATTATCACTTACATTAACCTGCTGAAGGAAGAGGGAAATACGGAGGAACAGAGGCGGGAATATCTGGCCACCCTGGAGCGGAAGTCCCTGCGCCTGAAGAGTCTCATCGAGGATTTGTTTGAGTTCAGCAAGGCCAGTTCCCAGAACGTCACCCTGAATATCATGGATGTGGACATCATGAACCTGGTGAAGCAGGTGGCCTTTGAAATGTCCGATAAACTGGGGGAATCCGGCCTGGATGTGCGGATGAATCTGACGGAGGAGAAGGTGGTTCTGCCCCTGGACAGCCAGAAGACTTACCGGATATACGAAAATCTGTTTGGAAATATTGCAAAATACGCACTTCCCGGCACCCGGGTCTATGTGAACGGATTCCGCATCGACGATACCGTGGTGGTGACCCTGAAAAATATTTCCGCCCAGGAGATTACGGTGGATTCCTCGGAGCTGACGGAACGATTTGTAAGAGGGGACTCTTCCCGGAACACGGAGGGCAGCGGCCTGGGGCTTGCCATTGCAAAGAGCTTCACGGAACTGCAGGGGGGCGTATTGGAACTGGAGGTGGACGGGGATTTATTTAAGGTGACCACTACCTGGCGCACGGCAGCCCAGAGCTCTTACCTGGAGATGCCTGTTCTGCACCTGTGAGAACATTCTGTGCGGAATTACGAAAATTTTTGTTTATAATTCAGCGAAAAACCGCCGTTATGGTGTATCCATAGCGGCGGTATACAGAATCACTTACTTAGTTTTCCAAATACTCTAATAATGGAGCTAAATACTTCTTATCCGTCCAATCGCAATTTTGTCCTGCTGCACACATAAGGGCTTTCATCCATGGTTCATATGTACTTAGGTCTTTTTTTGCCACAGATTTCTGTAACATTTTGCATAAGGTTCTGTCTATGAAGTTCATTTTGCTTTCATTCCATGCGCCCCTCCCATAAAAAAGCGGAATATTGATTAAATCTCCCGTCAGATTATGCTCCTTAATTTCTGTAAACGCACTTTCATCATAAGGAGAAGCACCAACACACAATATAGCCATTTTCTTATTCTTGAATTTTTCAATATTCTTTTTCAAAAATGGTAAACCTGCTATTCCCGAAGCATATATACCACCGCAAAGTATGACGCTTTCGTATTGTGCTACGTCATCTGCCGCCGCTTTCGATACTTCTATACTACAAAAATCTGTCATATCCTGGAGCCATTCGTCGTATTTCTTTGTTGCCCCATACTTGGACTGATAAACAATAATTCCCTTTTTCATAGCGCATTCCTTTCATATTCCAATGCCTGTTTCAAAAATGCTTCGCAGGCAGCTTCCTGCTGTGTATATATTTCGTCCGTTGAAATTCCCGGTGTTGTTACGGAGAAGATAGTGCCAATGCCAATGGTATAAATTAACATATTCAAATGTAACTGTTTCGCCTCCTCTGCACTAATGTGCAGTTTATTGGCAATAAATTCAGCAGTTTGCGGATTGGCTTCCGATTGGTATAAATCATTCAACGAAGAAATCCCTTTCCTTTGGTGTAAAATAAAAATCCGAAATAAATGGGGTTCATCTTGTGCTAACTGAATATACGTTTTTCCTGTGTTGCGAAACAAGTCATCTTTGTTAATATGAGCCGTTACATATTCCTGTATGAAATATCTGACCTGTTCAACCACATCCTGCCGCAGACCATCCATGTTTTTACAATAGCTGTAAATAGGCTGTACAGAACACCCTATTTTTTCTGCAATGTTCTTTACCATAACTTGTTCCATGCCGCTGTTTCTCGCAATTTCAAAAGCGGCATTAACAACCATTTCTTTTGTAATTCTTTGCTTTGGCATTATGCGCTCTCCTTATAATTGAGTTATATAAATTATTTATATAACTCAATCATAGTATGCAGGATGAGATTTGTCAATCTCTATAAAAACAGCACTTGCAAAAACATGGATAAACAGGTACAATAAAATATAATTAAGAATAAACAATTGCAAACATGAAGAAAGAGGTTTATTATGTTTATGGAAGAACGTCAAAAAGAGATTCTGAACAGGGTGAACCGGACAGGGCGAATCCTGGTATCGGAAATTCAGGAATGTTATCAGATATCTGCGGATTGCGCAAGGCGGGATTTAAGAATATTGGAGAGCAAAGGTCTGCTGCAGAGAACCCATGGCGGAGCCATTGCGGTTAATCCAAAGGAGATTTATCCCACGCCCACCTATAATCCAATAGAGATCAAGGAAATACAGACAGATTATCTGGCGGTTGCCGGGAAAGCAATCGAATACATTGAAGACAGGGATGTCATTTATATTACCACATCTTTAGTGGGATATTATATGGCTGAACATCTGCCGGAGGAGTTATCCGTTACAGTCCTGACAAATTCCGTTACCATTGCGGAGGCGCTGCGGAAAAGAATAAATATATTCGTTATCTTATTGGGCGGGGAAATGTCCCACCGCGGTCACTGCCATGATTTTTACACTGTTCAAATGGTAAAAAATATCCGGATGAATAAAGCGTTTTTGTCACATGCAGCATTGTCTCTGGATTTCGGAGCCTCCATTCACGATCCCGCAGGGGTGGAATTTGGAAGAGCCGTTATGAGGAACAGCGGGATGAATATCGGGCTGTATCCGTCCAGGAAGATTGGGAAAAATTCCGTTTATTCGGTATGCCGGGTAAATGATTATGATTTGCTGATTACGGATAGTAATGTGTCCGAGGACTTTCTCATCCAGGCGGGAGAACTTGGCGTGGCTGTAGAGACGGTTGAGTTGAAGGGAGTATGAAAAATGTATTGTATATTAGTGACAGGTATTCCGGCGGCAGGAAAAAGCACGATGGCAGAAGTCCTGTCAGAAAGACTGAAGCTGCCTGTTATTTCAAAGGACGCTATAAAAGAACTGCTGTTTGACCATGTCGGTTTCCGGTCCAGGGCGGAAAAAGTAAATCTGGGAACTGCTGCTATGGAAATCATGTATTATGCGGCAGGCCAACTGATGAAGGCAGGACAGGCCTTTATTCTGGAGAATAATTTTGAATATGCGTCGGAACAGGGAATAAAACATCTCCTGGAAAAGCATCAGTATTCCGCGCTAACCATTACCCTGACTGGGGATTACAAAGTGATCTATCGTCGTTTTCTGGAACGGGAGAGCAGTCCTGACAGGCACAGGGGGCATGTTGTGAATGACTGTTATCCGGAAAAGAAAGAGAGTGGGCTGAAAACGCCAAAAACGATTTCTTATGAGGACTTTGTCCGTGGGATAGAGCAGCGGGGATTTGATGCTTTTGCGGTTGACAGCAGACGGATTAAAGTCGACACAACAGATTTTTCAAAAATAAATAGGGAAGAACTGTTTTCACAGATTGCGGCGTGGAAGGAGGAAAACCTGCATGAC
This sequence comes from uncultured Acetatifactor sp., assembly GCA_910586515.1. Classification (GTDB taxonomy): domain Bacteria; phylum Bacillota; class Clostridia; order Lachnospirales; family Lachnospiraceae; genus Acetatifactor. The sequence continues at coordinate 9,658 of CAJUGL010000058.1, read as the reverse complement.
TGATGCGCATGTTCATTTGGAAAAAGGTGATTATTCGGTAGAATGGATAGAACAGTTTATAGAGTATGCCATACAAAGAAATATAGACGAGATTTTCTTTGTTGAACATACCCATATCTTCAAAGAATGTCATAATCTATATAATGAGATGTCTGTATATAATGAATATCAGAAAAACTGGTATCAAAGGAAAAAGGAACAGGCGCGCCCTCTAAAGGATTATATAGATTATATTGAAAAGCTAAAACATATGGATTTTCCCATACGTTTGAAATTTGGTCTGGAAGTATGCTATTCTCCAGAACATGAGATTGACATTGCGCAGCTAAAACAAATGTATTCCTTTGACTTTTTAGTCGGATCAATTCACTTTATTGATGGATGGGCATTCAGCCATTTGAAACAGCGTTGGGACAGGAAGGATTATGACGTGGATAAACTGTATGAAAGGTATTATGGGCTCATGCTGTCATTAGTGAACAGCGGCCTGTTTTCAGGTCTGGCGCATCCCCAGTCATTACAGTGCTATGGGGCATATCCGCAAAAGGATTTCAGACCAGTTTATTTACAGCTTGCACAGGCGCTTTGTTCAAATGATATGTATATTGAAGAAAGCAGCGGGTTGGCGGTTCATTATGGCGATAAGCGGTTAGGAATGAATGCGGATATGCTGAAGTGTATGGTAAAGTGTAATGTTCCGGTTCTGACAGCCTCGGATGCCCACTCGCCGCAGAATGTCGGTTTATATGTGAAAGAAATGAATGACCTGATTCAGGGCTGTGGGTGAAACTGCGGCGTGGAATTTTCAGGACGAATTTTATGGGGGATGAGATGGATATCATTACAGAGAAAAGACAGATCAGAAAGAAGATACTGGCTGCCAGGGATGCAATGAGCGCGGAAGAGCGGGCCAGGGGCTCTCTGCTGCTGACGGAGCGGATTCTGGGGCATCAGTGGTATTACAGGGCGGAGATACTGCTGTGTTTTGTCAGCTATGGCAGCGAGATTTCCACTGGGGCGATTCTGGAGGAGGCGCTGCGGGCAGGGAAAATCGTTTTTGCGCCGAAAGTTCTTTCTTCGGGGCAGGAGACGCCCCAAATGCAGTTTTTCAAAATCAGTTCCCTGGATGAACTGGTGCCGGGATATCGGGGCATTCCGGAACCTGCAGGTACCACGGAAGCATATCCGTACTCCCGGGAGGCTGCGGAGCGAACGCTGATGCTGATGCCCGGAGCGGCATTTGACCTGTACCGCACCCGCCTGGGATACGGCAAGGGCTTTTATGACAGATACCTGGCAGACAGACCGGCGCTGCAGGAACGCACGATTGCCGTGGGATACCGGTGCCAGATGGCGGAGAAACTTCCCCGGCAGGACACGGATATCCGGCCTGTCCAGGTGATCTGCGTTTAACTGCATTTCCGGTATTATCCGCGGGCTGCATACGGAAGAGGCAGTACGGTTCGGAACAGCCGAATCCTGTGGGGAGGATAACCCGGTCAGTACCTTCTCTCTGTATAATTTTACAGAAAACATACAAACTATATTTTGACATATCTATTGACCTTTTTGGTATAAATATAGTAGTATGGGAGGGCGTGGAAGGAGTGGATACTTGTATGCTGAAGGAATATCTGGAAAAAAACTATGGTTACAACGAACCGATTTTCATTAACGAGATTCGGCTGGATGGGCTGAATGACAATGCCCTGCGCCAGTATTTCAAACGGATGCTTAAGTCAGGCGATCTGGTCCGTTTTGATACCGGGATTTATTATCTTCCCAAGGCATCACGACTGCTGAAAAAAAGTTATTTAGATCCCATGAAAGTCATTATACGCAAATATATCCAAAGTACAACAGATATTTATGGCTACTTTGCAGGAGCCACTTTTGCCAATCAAATTGGTCTGACAACTCAGATGCCTGCAACACTGGAGATTATAACGTCAAAAGAATCCACAAAGGGGCGCACCGTCACCGTAGGCTCACAGACTGTTCGACTGAAACGGCCTGCCACTACCATAACATCGGAAAATATCGGGCTGCTCCAGTTCCTGGATGGTGTTTCCCAGGCAGAAAAATATTCCGAACTTTCCGACGCAGAGACAGGGGCTCTTTTAAAAAACTATGCAAGACAACAAAAGTACAGTAAGGAACTTCTTTCCAGTGTGCTGTCTGGTATTACAGGGGCTGCCGCAAAAAAACTGATTGAATGGGGAATTATTTATGAATTTACATCATGACCAGGAAGCATTCCGCGAATTTGTCATTGCTGCTTCTAATGAGCTGCAGATACCGCCTGGAATAATTGAAAAAGATTATTATGTTACACTTGCTCTTAGAGCGCTCGCCTCCAGGGTAAAAGGAATGGTTTTTAAAGGTGGTACATCCCTGACAAAATGTTATCAGATCTTGGAACGCTTTTCTGAAGATATCGACATTTCCTATGCAGCATCAGAAGGCGTTCCCGGGGAAAATCGCAGGCGGCAGCTAAAAAAGGCGGTTGTTTCTTCCATAGAGTCTCTTGGATTCTCTGTCTCAAACCTTGGAGAAACCCGTAGTCGGCGCAGTTATAATTGTTACAGAAGCGGTTATCCCAGCATTTATTCCCCGCTGTTGGAATTAAAGCCGGAATTGGTCATTGAGACTTATATTGCTCTACTGCCATTTCCTACAGTAAACCGTATGGCTGATAACTACATATATCGTTTTCTGAAAAAGACGGAGCAGGAAGATTTGGCAGAAGAATTTGACCTTATGCCTTTTGAAATCAAAACACAGGCGATTGAACGGACTCTTATTGATAAGGTGTTTGCCGTCTGCGACTATTATCTGTCAGATAAGGTTGAAGGGCATTCCAGGCATTTGTATGATATCTACAAGATTATGGAATACACTGTGCCGGATGCATTTTTGTCAGGACTTGTTCAGGAAGTCCGGAGCCTGCGGGAACCTCTCCCGGTCTGTCCGTCTGCTAAAACAGGGGTATGTATCAATGACCTTTTGGCAGAGATTATACATAAGGAAATATATCGGCAAGATTACGAAAGGATTACAGGCAAGCTCCTATTTACATATCTTCCTTACGAGACGGTCATTGGTGGTGTGGAGGAAATTATTAGTAAAGGATATTTCAGCAGTACTTGAGATGTGGACATTTTTTGGAAAAAACCATACAGGAGAAAACGACACGGTTGATAAACGGAAGCATTCGTGATAAGATAGTTTTGCATAAAAGAAAAATCGGTTTCACAATAAGAAAAGGATTGAGGCAAATGACATTATATGAGGCGCAAAAGGGCGGAAGTTACTGCATAGACGGACTGTATGTGGAGCCTGCCATTACAAGGCGGCTGCAGGCATTAGGACTGAATGACGGAACCATTGTGAATGTGCTGAACCGGAAAAACAAGGGGGCGCTGATCATCCAGGTCAGGGGTACCCGCCTGGCTTTGGGAAAGCATATTTCATCACGGATTGAAATCCGCTGCCTTGATGGTATGGAAAAATTGGATGGACAGGAGGCTGCGCAATCGTGAATCGGACAAAAGAGACTGAAAAAAAGCATATTCGTGTAGCGTGCATCGGTAATCCCAACTGCGGCAAAACCACCCTGTTCAACGCCCTCACCGGTTCCCGGCTGAAGGTGGCCAACTGGCCGGGAGTCACCGTGGAGCGGGTGGAGGGGGAGACCAGTTATGAGGACACCCGGATTACCATTGTAGATACCCCGGGTATCTATTCCCTGACCTGCTATACCATCGAGGAGAAGGTTACCAGGCTCTGCGCCATGGATGATGAGATTGATGCAATCATCAATGTGGTGGATGCCTCCTCCCTGGAGCGGAATCTGTATCTGACCCTGCAGCTTCTGGAACTGGGAAAGCCCATTGTACTGGCGCTGAACATGATGGACGTGGTGGAAGAGCGGGGCATGGAGATCGATATGCACCGTCTGCCGGAAATGTTGGGAGATATACCGGTGGTGCCTGTATCGGCGGCCCGGCGCACCGGACTGGACATTCTGCTTCATGCGGTCATCCATCACTGCGAGGAGGGGATGGAGGATTTTATCCTGGATTATCCGGAGGAAATTGAAGAGAAAATTCAGGCACTGGAAGCCATGATGCAGGAGAGCTATCCGGATCATTCCTCTGCCAGATGGCATGCCATCAAGCTTTTGGAGGATGACGAGGAGGTTAAAAAGGAGCATCCCATGTCCGTGGTTCATGTGGCGGACAAAAGCTATGAGAAGGAAATCATCCAGTGCAAGTACGCTTATATCGAAAAGGTGATAAAGGAGATTCTTTTTAACAAAAGCAAAAAGGCTGCCTCCACGGACAGAATCGACAGGCTTCTGACCCATCCGGTATGGGGGATTCCTGTGTTTCTGCTGATTATGTGCTTTGTGTTCTTCCTTACCTTCACTGTGGGAGACGCGCTGAAAGGCGTATTTGAGACCGGGCTTGACGCATTGTCAGGTGGAGCCACGGCGGCATTGCGGGGCATCGGTGTGGCCGGATGGCTGGAATCGCTGCTTGTGGAGGGAATCATTGCAGGGGTGGGAGGTATCCTTACCTTTATTCCCAATATTTTTATTTTGTTTCTGGCCCTGGCTGTACTGGAGGACAGCGGCTACATGGCCCGGGTGGCTTATGTGATGGACTCCGTCATGGGGAAAGTGGGGCTTTCCGGCAAAGCCTTTCTGCCCATGATTCTGGGCTTCGGCTGTACAGTGCCTGCCATTATGGCCACCAGGGCACTGGAGACGGAGCATGACAGACGCAAGACCATGCTGGTGACGCCCTTTATGTCCTGTTCTGCCAGACTGCCGGTCTATGTGCTGTTTTCCGATATGTTTTTTCCGGACTGCGCGGCAGCGGCGGCATTTTCCATGTATGTGGTGGGAATGATCATTGCCATACTGGCAGCCCTTATGATCAATCGTCTGGAAAAGGGGAAGTCCAACGATTCCCTTTTAATTGAGCTGCCGGAATATAAGAGGCCCAATGGCAGAACCATTCGCATCTATGTGTGGAATAAGCTGAAAGATTACCTTACCAAGGCGGGTACTACCATTTTTATCGCTTCCATTGTAATCTGGTTTGTGCTGAATTTCGGTTTTTCCGGCATGGTGGCAGATCCGGCGGAAAGCTTCGGCGCAGGGTTGGGACGCCTGCTTGTGCCCCTGCTTGCCCCGGCAGGTCTGGGCATGTGGCAGATCGGCGTGGCGCTGCTGTCCGGTATTTCCGCAAAGGAAGTGGTGGTGTCCAGTTTTGCGGTACTGTTCGGTGTGGCTAACGCCAATTCGGATGCGGGAATGAGGGCTATCGTGGACAATATTCATCAGTTTAACCCTGCCTTCGGACCCCTGAACGCCTATTGTCTGATGCTGTTCTGCCTGTTGTATGTCCCCTGTGTGGCAACGGTGGCCACGATTAAGAAGGAGAGCGGTTCCTGGAGCTTTACGGTGAAAATGATGGTGTTTCAGATTGTTCTGGCCTGGGCGGTGTCAACGGTTGTGTTCCAGGTGGGGAGCCTGTTTGTGAGGTGAGTTTTAGGCTGAGATCCAGGATGGAGTATAATTCTGGCGGCAGAAGGAGCTTTTCCAAACGGACTCCTTTTGCCAGGTAGCGGATATTTTGATAGCATGGTGTTTTTCCGGAGGCCGGTTTGGAGAGGATGGCAAGAATCTGATGGGATTCAGGGGATAATTTGCGGATGTCTTCCAGGAGGGCTGAACTTGGCATGTAATATCCCCTTTTGTCACCTGTAAAACCCAGGCAGAAGTTTGTGGTTCCGGTAAGGAGGTCCACTGCAAGCTTTGGTCTGATTTCATGATAGATCGCAACCATTTTTGAGCAATTGATGAAGTTGATAATTTGGGGTAAGGCTGCTAATTTTAAAGGTGTGGTGCCGTCTGGTTTGAAGCGGATTTCAGATTCTGAAAGTCTGTTTTGGAGGCATTTCCGGTAAAATTGAATGTGGTTTTTAACCAGGACTCCTTCTTTATTTATGAGATAGATCCCTGTGAGATGCTGGAAATTCCGGGCAGTAAAGAGTGTCTGGAAAAAGGCGATATTGTGAGTGTTCCGATTTTTGTATAAAAAAAGGAAATTCTGGTTTTCAAGCAGATGTGCATAGTCTTTTGCGGCCGTGGTGACAATCCGTATGGCATCTTTTTTGCTGTAGGTGAGATGTGTCATAGATATTCCTTTCAAAACTTGAACAATAGGATATAATAAGATCGAAGAAGCCGGATAATGTATGATATGGAAGGAAATATGATGAAAAAAGAGAGCTGCAATACCGCAGTATCATCAACTCTCTTTTTATGACTAATTTTTCTGTTGTCCGCCAACGTCCGGCACATTCGTCCGGTGGAAGATTCGGATTTTTCTGTTGTCCGCCAACGTCCGGCACATTCGTCCGGCAGAAGATTCGGATTAAGGTGTTAGTCCACCGGAAACAGCGAGGTGTTTCTGATTTTCAGTTTAAAGTGAAATGCTGCCGATGTCAAGGCAAAGACTGTTTTTTTATATTTTTTTCATAATTTATATTCCTGCTGCCAGAAAACGGTTGTCAAATAACCGGATGTATATTATTCTTTCTTAGGGAGATGAGAAAATATGCTGAGTATTGCGGTGGTGGATGACGAACAGGTACACCGGGATATCCTGGTGAAATATATCGAAGAGTGGAAAAAACAAAAAATGGCGGACGCGGAAGTGGAAACTTTTCACAGCAGCGATGCTTTTTACTTTACGTGGTGCGGGGAGCAGCGGTTCGACGTGCTTTTTCTTGATATCTGCATGGACGGAATGGACGGTGTCAGCCTGGCGAAGAAGCTGCGGGAAAAGGGAAAGAACGTGAACATTATCTTTACCACCGGGGTTGCGGACTACATGCAGGAGGGTTTTGAGGTGGAGGCGCTCCACTATCTGCTGAAACCCATTAAGCGGGAAAAAGTGTGGGAATGTCTGGAAAAATGTGTGGCAAGGAAAGCGGAGGATACCAGGAGCATTCTGCTTCCCACAGAGGATGGGCTGATCAAAACAGACGCGGAAGGGATTCTGTACGGGGAGGCTGTGGGACATTATTGTGAACTGGTGTGCCTGACGGAGACGCTTTCCCTGAAGCTTGGGATCAGGGAGGCGGCGCAGCGCCTGGAGGGTCATGGAGATTTCCTGTTCTGCCATCGTTCCTATCTGGTGAACCTTCGCAGAATAGCCAAAATCGGGAAGCAGGATATCCTGATGGATAACGGGGGGACCGTGCCGGTGAGCCGCAGGATGTACGGGGCGGTAAACGAGGCGTTTATGAAGCTGTTCCGGACAGGCGGCTGAAGGGATAATCGGAAACTGTTCCAAGCAGGCGGCTGAAGGGATAATCGGAAACTGTTCCGGAGAGGTGGCTGAAGGGATAATCGGAAACTGTTCCAAGCAGGTGGCTGAAGGGATAATCGGAAGCTGTTCCGGAGAGGTGGCTGAAGGGATAATCGGAAACTGTTCAGGGCAGGCTGCTGAAGGGGTAATCGGAAACTGTTCCGGACAGGTGGTTAAGGGGTGTGGAGGCGGTATGAATTGGTTGATCGTGATTGTTATCATATTGGCTGTGCCTGCAGGGATAATGGGAATCCGCCTTTATATCCGCCGCTGTGTGGAACAGCAGATTGCCCGGTACCAGAATGACCTGACCGAGAAGCATTGCCGGGAAGTGGACAATCTCTACCGACAGACCAGGGGATGGCGCCATGATTTCAAGAATCATCTCCAGACCATGCAGGCCTATCTGGAGATGGGAGAGACGCAGCAACTGCAGAATTACCTTCAGGAGCTGACGGAAGACTATAATACGATAGATATTGCACTGCGGACCGGAAACTCTATGCTTGACGCCATTTTGAACAGCAAACTGTCCATCATCAGGGCGAAGGATATCCGGGTGGATGTTACGGCGGAGGTGCCTGCCAGGATTCCTGTATCGGATGTGGACTTGAGCGTGATGATCGGGAATCTGTTGGACAATGCCATGGAAGCCTGTCTGAAGGTGCCCCGGGAGCGGCGTTTTATCCGTTTGTATATAGCCAGGGCCAAGGAGAACCTTTACATCTATGTGATGAATGCGGCGGACGGTTCCTACCGAAGGCAGGGCGGGCGCTATCTTTCCACAAAGCCTTCGGACAGCCACGGCTTTGGGCTGCAGCGGATTGATAAGGTGATCAAAAAATATCAGGGATATCGGACCCGTGAGGATGAAGGGGATGTGTTTGCCACGGAGATTCTGATTCCGCTGTAATGGGCCAGGCAACCTGCCGCTCGTGCAGAAAAAGAACCATTCGTGCAGAATCGGTTCTTTTTTTGCGCATATGGGTTACCATTTGAGACAGAGGCAGAGGGGGTCCGTAAACCTGGAACCATAGAGCGTGTCTGAAAATGCATTCCCGCTCTAAAAACACATTAGAATCTGCCGGGAAAGGAGTTTGGGATGAAATATTCCATTTTGTCGAACATACTGTATTTTTACCGCTATCTCTATCGGGAGATTCCCAAAACAGCGGTTTACCATGGCATTGAGGTACTGGGCAGAATCCTCCTTCCGTTTTTCGGAATCCTGATGCCGGGAATAGTGGTAAGCGCGGTGGAGGGCGGGGATCTGTTCCGCGGCCTTGGGCTGATCGGCCTGGCCGGGCTTGGGATGCTGCTGTGCAACGGGCTGCTGAACTGGGGGACATACCGGGTTTATTTCGGGGAAAACTGGTTTCGGACCATACTGCAGAGCGACGCCGTGTTAAGGGAGACAAAATGCCTCTATCGCTATGTGGAGTACGGCGATGAACAGAAAATCATAAAACGTGCCTACCACAGCATGGAGGGCGGGGACTGGGCTGTCAGCTACCGGATGCTGGCTTATCCCAAGGACCTGATTGTCAATGCGGCCTGTTTCTTCCTGTATTCCACGGTACTGGGCATATTGAAGCCATGGCTTGTGGCGGTTCTGCTTCTGCTTTCTTTTGTCAATTACGGGATACTCCGTTTGAGAAATTTCTGGCAGCTTGCCGCCAGAGAGCAGTTTGCCCAGTCCGACAGGGAAATCAATTACCTGAAACAGACATTCCGGAATACGGAAATGGCTAAGGATGTGCGGATTTTTGCCATGTACGACTGGTTGATGACATTGCGTAAGAAAATATTCGGCAAAAGGGTAAAGATGGAGCGGCGCCATAACAGGAAGATGATTGCCGTGGACTGCATGCAGTTTCTGCTGAATATACTCCGAAATGGTTTTGCCTACGGCTATCTGATTTATTCCTGTCTCCGGGGAGAGATTTCCGTGGCCGGGTTCCTTGTATACTTTGGCGCCATCAACGGTTTTTCCGGCTTTGTCACAGGGATTGTAAATACGTATTCCAACCTGAAACTGGCAAATGCGGATGCGTCCTGCTTTCGGCGTCTTCTGGAGCTGCCGGACATTCAGCAGGAAGGCCGGGTGCCGGAAGCGCTGTACAGACAGCCTGCGGAGATTGTATTTCAGGATGTGAGTTTCTCTTATGGAAAGCAGAAGGTATATGATCATCCTGAATCAGTGAAACTCAATTGTTTTGAACGCTGACAACTGCATATTTAATCAGCATTTGCGAAGTTTTTCCTTCTAT
>CAJUGL010000057.1 GCA_910586515.1 uncultured Acetatifactor sp. | reverse complement strand
CCGTCCGCACCCACTCCTTCGTCCCCTCCACCTTCACCGCCGCCTGGGTATGCTTAGCCAGAAATCTTGTCAACGGATACACATCAATCCAGATCTCGTTATTCCCTTCCTTCTGGGACTCGTCAAAAATCAGCTGCAGCCCCCAGTGCAAATGCACCACTTTAATATTATTCACATTCTCCGTGGCGCTGTACCCCGTATGCCCCATATACCCAATCACATCCCCCGCCGTCACCACGCTGCCCTCCTGCAGCCCCTCCGCATAAGGATAATTCTGCCTCAAATGCGCGTAATAATAATACCGCTTCCCGTCAAAACTGCTGATGCCGATACGCCAACCGCCATACTGGTTCCAGCCCAGCGCGGTCACCACCCCGGACTCAATGGCCATAATGGGCGTGCCCACCAGGCCCATCATGTCATGTCCCAGATGTTTTCTTTGATAACCATAACTTCTCCCAGCGCCGAAATCATCATAGTGGGTATAGTCAAAGCCACGGGCCAGCGGGAAATATCCCTTCAGACCATACTTTTTCACATATCCGTCCTTTTCAGCGCCGCCGATCCTTTCCCCAATCAGATTCCCTCCGCTCCCCTGTGCACGGTCTGCCGCCGCATCCGGATCTGCCTCCCAATACTCCCCTACAAGGCCGCCGATGGCAGCATCGTAAGCTTCCTTATAATAGGCATAGTATTTCAGATCTTCTACCAGTTCTTCCATGGATTTTTCTCCCTGCGAAAGCTTTTCCCCGGCCTTATCCATGGTTTTCAGCGCGTCTCCGTCGAATTCTCCGCCTGTTTTAGCAGCAGTATAGGCTAAAAGGTCCACCCAATTGACTTCATATTCTGTGCCATGGGTCTTCACATCCCATTCATAGGCCCTGCACAGCGCCTCATAAGAGACGGTAAAATCCACCCACTTTATGTAATCATTCTCTATAGAAAGCACATGATTGCTGATACTTTTCTCTGCCGCCAGCTCCTGGCGCCTGCCGATGACCAATACCGCAAACAGCAAAACCAGCACACATTCCGCCAGTATGCCTTTCCTTAACCGTTCTACCTGCTTTTCCCTCTGCCCTCTGTCCATTTTTACTCCGGATATTTCATCATGTTCAGTATATGTGAAAATCCTCCGGCAGATTCCTGCACGGACTGTTCCGCTTCCGAAAACCGGTACCATTTCAGCCAGTCCCCTGAGCAGTACCCCAATTGAATCAAGCAGCGGCTCTATGACAAAAACAGCTGCAGGTTATGGTACCTGCAGCTGTTTAACTTAATTTACGCTCTTTTCATCTGAAGATACAGTCAGGCTTCCGGTTCAATCAGTCCGTAAGTATCTCCCTTTCTCTTATAGACTACGTTCACCTGATCTGTTTCGGCATTGATAAATACATAGAAATTATGTCCAAGCAGCTCCATCTGGATGCATGCATCTTCCGGATACATGGGCTTGATGTCGAACTTTTTGGTGCGGACGATCTTAATCTCTTCCTCCTCCATATAGTCATTCTCAACATACATCTGACTGAAATCCCCAGATGCCTGATGCTTGTCCACAATTTTATTCTTGTATTTTTTCAGCTGCCTCTCAATGATCTCTTCCACCAAATCGATGGAAACATACATGTCATTGCTTACCTGCTCGGAGCGGATGATATTACCCTTTACCGGAATCGTTACCTCAATTTTCTGGCGGTCTTTCTCCACGCTCAGGGTAACATGCACTTCCGTGTCAGAGTTAAAATATTTTGCCAGCTTGCCGATCTTGTCCTCTACCGCTGACCTCAGTCCGGGCGTCACCTCTAAATTCCTGCCTACGATAATAAATTTCATACGAATCATCCCTTTCCGTTGATTATTCCCGCGGCCGGACAAGCTGTGGGGCGCTCCCCTTCAGGCCGCCGCAGGGATAAAATATCCGTAAGCACTTACAGATACTCTATGTATGAACATTATAGCACGACAGGGCACGTTTTTCAACAGCTTAAGAAATTATATCAGAAAATTCTTCTGATTGCTAAAATATTTCTGTAATTTGCATTGGAGACTGTAATGCCTGTTCTTTCGTTGGAAGCATGCACAATCTGTCCGTTGCCGATATAAATTCCCACATGTCCTGAATAACAGATAATGTCACCCGCCTGGGCGTTCTCCAAACCATCCACGCCATAGCCCTGGGAACGGTCGGACGCGGAAGAATGCGGTAAACTCACACCGAAGTTGGCATATACACTCATGACGAATCCTGAGCAATCCGCACCGTTTGTCAGGCTGGTGCCGCCATATACATAAGGATTTCCCACAAACTGTAGCCCGTACTCCGCCACGGCCGTCCCCATCTCGCTGCCGCCGCTGACGCTGTAGTCTGTCTGTGTCTGAGCAGGCGCGCTGTTCTGCGTATTCTGCGCGTTCTGCGCCGCTCTTGCCGCAGCTGCCGCCTCACGGGCTTTCCTGCGCTCTTCTTCCTCCTTGGCCAGACGCCGCTCCTCTTCCTCGCGGGATTCCGCCTTTACGAATTCGCTGTGAAGGGATACATAATCCATGGATACCCAGCCTGTACCTTCTTCTACATCCACTTTTGCCCAGCCTTCCGTTTCCTCCAAAACCAACAGATCGTCAGCCTCGGGCACCATTCCGATAATAGAGCATTCCGTGCTGGGTTCTGCGCGGACAAACAAGGTCTCCGTGGTAACCGTGGCAATACGCTTTCCTACCCTTTTGGCAATCTCCACTGCGCTCTCTCCGGTAACACAATACTCCGCCTTCACGTAACCGGTCACGCTGCCCGAATTAATCTGGTACCATCCGTTCTCTTCGGAAATAAAAGTGCCGACAGAATTATTATACAGCTTACCCAATATCTCGCCTTCTTCGCTGGGAATACTCCTCACATTGACATAATTGGTCACCTGCGCGATCACAAGGCTGCGGAACAGGTCTTCCTCCGTGGGTTCCGACTGCACCAGTCCCATTTCCTCCATCTGAAACCAGTCGATAATCGACTCTATGGGCATTGTGGGAACATCCGTAGTCACATCCTCGAGTTTATTGCCGTTGGCCAGAGCCAGACTTACGCCCCCTGCAGGCAGAACCGAGTTTCCCGCCGCCTCCGCCGTGATGCCCATTCCCGAAAAAGCCAGGGCCGCAGTCAAAACATAAGCTGTCACTTTCTTTGCATTCCGAATCATTTTTATCTCCTCTCCCAGGTTGGTACCGCGTACCAGAAAGTATGTATAACCGATTAATTTTTATCAGGATTCATTACGTTTTTATTATAATATATTACAGACTTATTACATCCGTTAATAAATATATCACTGTTTCTTAAGTTTGTCAAGCGTGAGAAAAAAATTGTCAAATCAGCTGAAACCGCCTGTTTATGCGGGTTTCAGCAAATCCACAAAAAAAGAACTGCCTCCCGGGCAATTCTTTTCTTTCAAAAATCTTTCGTTTTTCTTCATAATTGCAGATAATTCCCTACAGAGACTGCGGCATTCGCGCCGTCCGCCACAGCCGTCACAATCTGCCGAATCGGCTTCCGGCGCACATCTCCGGCGGCAAAGATTCCGGCAGCGCTGGTTGCGCAGTCCTCCCCGGCCAGCACATAGCCGCCCTCGTCACAGTCCACAAGGGAACGCACCAGTTCCGTTCCGGGGCGTATTCCCACCGCAACGAACACACCGGCAACGGCAAGCTCCGTGGTCCCGTCTGTCTTCAGATCCCTGACCCGTATCCCTCCTACCTTATCCTCCCCGCAAATCTCCTCCACCACATGACTGTACAGGATCTCTACATTGGGGAGTCCTTTCAATTCCTTCTGCAGCACAAAAGCTCCCCTCAGCTCGTCCCTTCGGTGAATCAGATAGACTTTTTTGCACTGCCGGGAAAGATAAATGGCATCCTCCAACGCCACATCGCCTCCTCCTACCACAGCCACACATTCTCCGCGGAAAAAGGCTCCGTCGCAGGTGGCGCAATAGGACACACCCTTTCCGCCCAGCCGTTCCTCTCCCGGCACTCCCAGGGCGGCATGTATGGCGCCTGTGGCAAGAATTACCGCCCTGGTCTCCAGATTCCCGCCGTCCGTGCGGACCAGCCTGCCTCCCTGTATTTCCTCTATGGCCTCCGCGGAAGCCTCCAGGAATTCCACCCCCAGTCTGTCCGCATGTTCCCGAAACTGCATCCCCATGTCAAAACCGTTTATCCCGGGCATTCCCAGGTAATTGTCAACCTCATAGGTATTCAGCACCTGGCCGCCGCTCATGGGATTCTTCTCCACCACCACAAGCGAAAGCCCCGCCCTGGTTCCGTATACGGCTGCCGAAAGCCCTGCCGGGCCGGAGCCTATGATCACCACATCATACATTTTCCCCATCTCCGTTTCTGTTCATTAATTATATGTCTCTTGCGTTGCTATTCAGACTTCGCCTCTGCTAGCAACAGTCTATCAGTTCCTGCCGGAAATTTCAAGTAAATTTCGCTGGAAAAGAGTCTCCTGCCATGCTACAATAAAGCCGGCGCGCATTTCCGATGATTTCAGGAATCTTACAGCCATAGAAAAATCCATGTGTGAAATGAGCAGGGGAACATCTCTCTTCTCTACCCGCACCCGCAGAAAGGATAAGTACATGAACAATAAATCCGTTTTGATCACCGGCGCTTCCAGAGGTATCGGCCGGGCGGCCGCGCAGGCCTTTGCCAGAGAAGGCTATCACCTCGTCCTCACCTGCCTGCATTCCTATGACGCCCTGAAGGAGCTGGCGGCTTCCCTGCAGTCTGCCTACGGAATCTCCTGCACGCCTCTGCAGGCGGATATGGGCATAGAGCAGGATGTGGACCGTATCTTTTCCCAGTTGGACAGCCTGGACATTCTGGTCAACAATGCGGGCATCGCCCATGTGGGCCTGCTTTCCGATATGACCACACGGGAATGGCGCAGAATCATGGCGGTAAACCTGGACTCCTGCTTCTATACCTGCCGGGCTGCCATTCCCCTGATGCTGAGGAAACACAGCGGTAAGATCATCAACATTTCTTCCGTCTGGGGCGCCCAGGGAGCCTCCATGGAGGTGGCTTACTCCACCGCAAAGGGAGGGATGAACGCGTTCACCAAAGCCCTGGCCAAAGAGCTGGCCCCAAGCAATATTCAGGTAAACGCAGTCGCCTGCGGCGTCATCGACACGGACATGAACGCCTGGCTTTCCCCTGAGGACAGGGAAGCCCTTCAGGCAGAAATTCCCGCGGACAGACCGGGGAATCCGGAGGAAGTCGCTGAACTTATCCTGCAGACGGCTCACGCCCCGGCCTATATGACAGGGCAGATTATAACAATAGACGGCGGATGGTATACCTGATCCGCCGTCTGCAGCATTGTTTTTCATGGACGTATTCTTATGAAAAACTGTCTTTTTCCTCTTCAAAGATTCCCTGAACATCTGCGCCGGGCACCAGAGAATCGACAATTTCCTGCATCTGCCCCTTTGTTCTGGCATCCTTACAGCGCAGGATAACCCTCTCCTTCTGCGCCTCTGTCAATCCCGCATATCCCATCATGGCAGGCTCGTTCATCAAAAGGGACATCCCGAACCCCACCGGCAGCTCCGAAAAGGGCATTCCCCCGCCAAAGCCCGCCACCGTTCCTATCCCATTGTAATCCATGGCTGTGCACGCTCCTTTCGTATATTCCGCCCAACCTTCCGGCGAATCTGCCCCAATCCCGGACATCAGGCTTCTATACAAGTGTGCACATTTTTCTCTTATTTATCTGATCTCACGAACGCCAATATCCGGAAATCTTCTGCTCCGCATCGTCCACGTCCTTATAGCCGTACAGCCTTGCGGTGTTTCCCATGATATCAAAGGCCAAATTTCCGCCTTTCCGCGCGCAGTCCACCACATACCTGCCATACAGTTCCAGCATCTTGTCGGAATAGGTGCCCAGTTCTCCCCGCAGATAGGTCTCGTAAGAAGTGTCAAAAGCTGTATCCTCATGGGTGTGAATCTTCCTCGCATTGCCGGCCATCGCCGGATAACGTGAGCAGAAATCCTCCATCCAGCCTACCTGCAGTCCCACAATCTGCTGAATGATATTCCTTTTTTCCTCTGTAAGCTCCGGAAAATTCGCCTTGATTTCCTCATACTTTTCCGGCGCGGTGCTCTCCATCATTCGTCCGTATTTTTCTTCTATGAGATTATGTCCCCTTTGATATTCCCGGTGAAAATCATAGAGATACTGCATCAGCATAGTCCGATTCCAGGTCAGATACTGGCTCTTCCGCATAATGGAAAAGGTGGCCCAGTCATTCTGACAGCTCGCCCTGCCTCCCTCGTTTTTCACCTTGTCAAAGGCTTCGAATTCAAGCTTCGCAATATCCTCCGCCAGCTCTTCATTGCTCCTGGAAGACAGGGACGCCTTATAGAGCAGTTCCTCGCTGTGAGAATCCAGATAGCTGTCCGTATCACTGATATAACCGCATGCATACAGCTCCAGCGCCAGAAATTCTCCCAGCTTCTCAATGTACGGAACCGGATCCTCCGCCGCCTTTTCCAGCAGCTCAGCAGCCTTTCTGCCCTCCTCAGAATCTTTCAGACTGCGGAGCAGCCATTTATCGTGAGGCGGATATTTTCCTTCTATATAATGCTGAAGCTTCATGGCCTCCTTCAAGCCGTCCCACAGCATCATTCGGGCCGTAAACTCATCTCCCCGTCCAAGCATACGGGAATAATTATACTGAGCTGCCTGAGAGAATTTTGCCCCGGACTCCGCCAGTTTCAGATAGCGTATTTCCTCCGGGTACCCTTCCTGTATCTTCCTCCTTAACCTGCTGAAGACACCCTCGTCATCCCGAAAAACTTTCCCGTTCACCGCTGCCGCCAGAGCATAATCCGGCACGCTCCTCCAATCTATCTCCTCAACATGCTCCGTTCCCACCAGTCCCCGATAGAAATCCGATATTCGGATCACGCCCCGCCGATTCCGTCCATTTACCCGAGCCGAACGCCTGCAGCCCAGAAACTCCTCCGGCAGAGCTTCATAAGCCCGGGTCAGAGCCTCCCCGATCTCCTCATAGGTATCGTCCGTGAGCCACATACAGAAATCCGGTCCCCAATCATGATCTCTGGAGGCGCTGTCGTCATACCCGAAACAGTCCGAACCTCTGCCGCACAGTCCCACGGCAATTCTTCCGGCATAATCGCTGAATTGTTCTTCTATCATCGGTTTCCCGAACTTTTCGTAATAAATCCTTGCCAGAGCAAGCCCGATGACCGCGCCTTCCTCTCTGCTGTCCAAGTCCGGTTCCTCCCCGTCCTGGGGCGCCAAAAGCATCCCTTCGCATAACGTCGCATTCTCCCTGAGCCTGCAGTAATAGGCATTCCGTCCCAGACTCTTCTCCACGGCTTCCATTGCCTTCTGGTAACATTCCTGAGCCTTCCCGTATTCCGTTTTATAATAAAACCAGGCCCCCTGGACAGCCAGCGCCGCTCCGTAATGGCTGTCTGTTACCTTTTCTCTCCTGAAGATCTCCTCAGCCTTCACCGCATAGCCGTAACCGATTTCTCTCTCCCCAAGCTGCATGCAGCTGCCTGCCAGATTGGTATAGGTCACTGCCTGCTCATAGGCCGAACCCTTTTTTTCCACTATGGCAAGGGCCTCCAGCTGCCTTTGCTTTGCCGAGGCGAAATCTCCCATCTCCTGATACAGCAGACTGATGTTATTTTTCAGCCCTGCCATGTACATATCGTCAGGTTCCAGCGCGCTCTCGTAAACCTCCTGTACCTGCAGATAGTATTCCATGGACTCCGCAAGTTTCCCGCAGGCCCGGTAAGCCGTAGCCACATTGAGCAGGGTAGTGGCATAAGGAAGGGTTCCCTTCAGCCCCATGCGTTCCGCCTGTTCTATGGCCCGGTCCGCCATCAGAAAAACCTTCTCCTCCTGACTGGTCTCCCGGTAATACCCCAGCAGTTCGTTCAACAGCTGCAGCAGTACATTGTCGTCTTTTATCTCCGCCGCCCTGGCTGCGAACCGAAGCATAAGCGCCTCGGCCTCCTCTCCTTTATTGGCTTCATACAATACATCCACCTGCTCCAAAATCTGCTCAATATCCAATTTGTCGTTCTCCATAACCGTATCATTCCTCCAATCTGTCTTCTCTATCCTTATTACAAAAATCCTTTTTTGCAAAATTTTCCGTCAGTCTTATGGCAATCCAGCCGCTGATCATTCCACAGACCGCGCCGAACAGTACGTCCGTCGGATAGTGCACCCCCACATAAAGCCGTGATATGCCAATCAGCCCTGCCAGAATCAATGCCGGAATCCCCAGCCTTCGGGGCAGCTTTCTATACATCACCCAGGCAGCCGCAAAGGAGCTGCCGGTATGTCCTGAGGGGAAGGAATAATCCGCCGGACGGGCAACCAAAGGAATCAGCCCTTCTATGGTCTCATAGGGCCGGATCCTGCCCACCAGATTTTTCAGAATAATATTATTGATCAAGAGTGAAAACAGCAGCGCCAGAAGACTCGCTATGCCCACTTTTCTCGTCCTGGGAAAAAACAGCAGCGCAGCGGAAAAAAGAATCCACACCATCCCGCCGTTGCCCAATGTGGTAATCAACGTAAACAATGGCGTAAGGACAGGATTCCTGACACTGTCCTGCAAAAAAAGCAATACAAATTCATCCATAACTATTCGGGAGATTTCCGCAGATATCCTCTCCGGAAATCCGTCTCCCCTGCCTCCTTCCCTTTCCCCCTGTACAGCCGTCTGCCCGCAATGACGCATAAGGCTTCTGACAGGACTGCGCACCGTAATGATGCGGACAACAAACGGGACGTATGCCCTCAGACATGCGCCCCGTCAAAAGCTTTTCGCTTAACCCTATTCATCCACGCTGTAGTTCGGCGCCTCCTTGGTGATATGGATGTCGTGGGGATGGCTTTCCTTCAGGGAAGCTGCGGAAATCTTCACAAACCTGCCGTTATCCTTCAGCTCCTGTATGTTATGCGCTCCGCAGTAGCCCATACCGGAACGCAGACCTCCCAGCAGCTGGAATATGGTATCTTCCAGCTCTCCCTTATAGGCCACGCGGCCCTCCACACCTTCAGGCACAAGTTTTCTGGCATTCTCCTGGAAATAACGGTCCTTGCTTCCGTTTTCCATAGCCGCAATGGAACCCATGCCCCGGTACACCTTATACTTTCTTCCCTGGAACAATTCATAGTCCCCAGGGCTTTCCTCACAACCGGCGAACATGCTGCCCATCATGCATACGCTTCCGCCCGCGGCAATTGCCTTGGTGATATCTCCTGAATATTTAATGCCTCCGTCGGCAATAATAGGAACATTGTATTCCTTCGCAACAGCATAGCAGTCCATAATTGCCGTAATCTGGGGCACGCCGATTCCCGCCACTACGCGGGTAGTGCAGATAGAACCGGGACCGATTCCCACCTTCACCGCGTCCGCGCCGCTCTCTATAAGGGCTCTGGCCCCTTCTCCGGTGGCCACGTTACCCGCAATTACCTGCAGCTGGGGATATTTCTCCTTGATCAGTCTGAGACAGTTCAGCACATTGCCGGAATGTCCGTGGGCACTGTCCAGCACCACCACGTCCACCTTCGCCTCCACCAAAGCGGACACACGGTCCAGCACATTGGCGGTAATTCCCACACCTGCGCCGCAGAGCAGCCTTCCCTGTTCATCCTTTGCGGCCAGCGGATACTTGATGGCCTTCTCGATATCTTTTATGGTAATAAGGCCCTTAAGATTGAATTCACTGTCCACAATGGGAAGCTTTTCCTTCCTGGCCCGAGCCAGAATCTGTTTCGCCTCCTCCAGGGTAATCCCCTCAGGAGCGGTAATCAGCCCCTCGCTGGTCATGGACTCCTTAATCAGCTTGGTAAAGTCTGTCTCAAATTTTAAATCCCGGTTGGTGATAATACCTACTAATTTCCGTCCCTCCGTAACCGGTACACCGGAAATACGGAATTTTGCCATCAGGGCGTCCGCGTCCGCCAGCGTATGTTCCGGAGTCAGAGAAAAGGGATCCGTGATGACACCGTTCTCGGAACGCTTGACTTTGTCAACTTCTTCCGCCTGCGCCTCTATAGACATGTTTTTGTGGATTACGCCGATGCCTCCCTGTCTGGCCATGGCGATAGCCATCCGGTGCTCTGTTACCGTGTCCATTCCCGCGCTCATCATGGGAATGTTCAGTTTGATTTTCTTCGTCAGCCAGGTAGTCAGCTCCACCTGATTGGGTACCACCTCCGAATACGCAGGTACCAGCAATACATCGTCAAAAGTAATGCCCTCTCCGATAATCTGTCCCATTCTTTCCTCCTTCAATTCCGCAGCTGCCTGCAGCGCCCTCGCAGCCGCTTGCCCATACCCTTCCTTTTGTTCCCATGAGTTTATCAAAAATTAAGCTTTCTGTCAATATATAATCAGTCTGAAAAGATCTTCCTGGGGGCTACATTCTTCATAATTTTAATCAGCTCCTCGGAAGGACTCAAAAGGATTTTCTCCCCGCCCTCATAGTACATCACATAGCGGCGGTCCGGCTTGAGCTCCTCGCCGATGCTGTAGTCCTTCTGCTTTGCCGTGCGGTTTCTGTAATTGTCCAGATGGTAGCTTTTAATGGGCGCCAGGATCTCGATCCGGTCCAAATGGTAGGTGGCTATTCTTTTTCTTTTTGATTTTGCCATAACCTTATCCACCACCAACTCCTTGTCCAGATAGAGGTATTCATATTCTAAATCCGTAAACAGATTGACAAAATAAGCCCCCGCTCCGGTGAGAATCGCCCCGATCAGTCCGAACATCATCAACGGCGGAAGCACAAATATGGCCAACACAAATATAACGGTCAGCGTAATCAATAAAATCTTAAAAAATTTGCCCAAGAGGGAAGTCTTAGCCTTTACCAGGCATTCCACATAAGCATCGCTCATCTTGCATACCTTCCTTTATCCTATTTTTATCCTGCTGCTTTGAACCGGGCGCACTTCCTCCCCGGCAGCGCTTCTGATACCATAATAAACTATCTCACCGCAACTTTCAAGAAAACTTTCCAAAATCATTTCTGATTTATCATTTTTTTAGAATCATGTTAGCGCCGGTTCATTGACAATCCATATTCTTTCATATTATCATGGATAACAGAACATACAAATGGGACATCACACAGAACGATTGCAGAGAAAGGTGGAACAGCCATGCCGGTAATGGATGAATTCAGAGAAGAACGAGAAGCATTAAAACACGGAACCCTGAAAGAGAAGATATCTTATTTTCTTTATTATTATAAATGGCATGTGGTGACTGTAATCGCAGTCATCGCCATAGTCGTTTCCTTCATCTACCAGACGGTAAACCAGAAGGACAGAGCGCTTTTTGTCGCCCTGCTGAACGTATACGAACTGGATTCTGCCCAGGATTATGACCAGCGGTTCGCGGAATATGCCGGCATAGACACGGATACCTATGAAGTGTTCTTTGACACTTCCATGCACATGGACACGTCGGACCTGACGGCCGTAGACGAAAATACCATGGCGACTACCCAGAAGCTGATGGTGTATCTGGCCGCCCGGGAAATTGATGTCCTGATCGCCAGCGAGTCAACCACAAATACCTATGCCTATACGGACACCTTCTGCGATCTGAGCACATTCCTCAGCCAGGAGCAGTACGCAAAATATGAACCCTACTTTTATTATATGGACCGGGCTCTTCTGGAAGAGCGGAATGACGCCGCTCTGGACGAAGAATTCGTCAGCGTGCCTGACTATCCTTCCCCCCGAAATCCCGAATCCATGAAAGCCCCTGTGCCTGTTGGCATATACCTGGATGCGGCAGACGGCCTGCGGGAAAACTACATTTTTACAGACGAAAGCATTATTTTCAGCCCTGTCATAAACGGACAGAATCCGGAAAACGCTTCCCTCTATCTTGATTTCATATTCGAAAACAAGTAGGGGAACGCTTTCTCCACTACTCACGCGCGGCCTGTACGCTGCTTTAACGGCAAATTTCCAGGTGCGGGGAATCGCACTTTGTGTACGGGCCTGCGCATTATTCCGTTGATTCCCGGCCGGGTCCCAACAGCTCTTTCAGCAATTCTCCGACTCCGGCGGGGTCCGCCTTCCCTTTCATCGCCTTCATGGTCTGACCCACTAAAAAACCAAGGGCCCGTTCCTTTCCTCCCCTATAGTCCCCTGCGGATTTCGGGTTCATCCGGATAACCTCCTCCACGGTCCGTCGCAGAATATCCCCGTCCCCCACCATGGTCAGCCCTTTTTCCTCCACATAACGCTCCGGGTCCGTATTATGCGCAAACATCTCTTCAAACACCTGCTTTGCCACGGTAGAGTTTATGGTCTTCCTATCCGTAAGCGCAATCAGTTTCGCCAGATTTTCCGGTGAAAAGCAGAGCTCTTCCGGCTCCATCCCACGCTCATTCAGCAGACGCAGCGTCTCCCCCATCAGCCAGTTCGACACCTTCTTCGGCTGGCTTCCCAGGGCCACAACGGCCTCAAACAGGTCTGCCATATGTCTGGATTCGGTAATTATCTCTATATCGTATTCCGGTATATCATATTCCGCCTTATAGCGTTTCATTTTCTCCGTGCGCAATTCCGGCTGTCCGGCGCGGATCTTCTCCAAAAAAGAATCGCTGATACAGATGGGCGCCAAATCCGGATCCGGAAAATACCGGTAATCCTGCGCTTCTTCTTTGGAACGCATCGAATACGAAACGCCCTTTCCCTCGTCCCAACGTCTGGTCTCCTGAAGCACACGCTCTCCGGATTCCAGCAACGCCACCTGCCGCGCCCTCTCGCTTTCGATGGCCCTGGTCACCGCGCGGAAGGAACCCAGATTTTTCATCTCTGTCCGGGTACCGAAACCCGGCATCCCCTTTTCCCGGACGGACAGATTCACATCCGCCCGCATGGAACCCTCCTGCATCTTACAGTCGCTTGCCCCAAGATAGCGGATAATCAGACGCAGCTTCTCCAGATAAGCAATAACTTCCTCGGCGCTTCTCATATCCGGCTCCGACACGATCTCAATAAGCGGTACACCGGAACGATTGTAATCCACCAGAGTGCAGTTTGCCTCTTCGTCATGAATCAGTTTGCCCGCATCGTCCTCCATGTGAATCTCCCGTATCCCGATACGCTTTCTTTCCCTGCCTTCCCCCGCGTCAATCTCCACCCAGCCATCCCGGCAGACAGGCAGATACAGCTGTGATATCTGGTAGTTCTGCGGATTGTCAGGATAAAAATAGTTCTTTCTGTCGAATTTACAGAAACGGTTAATCGTACAGTTGACAGCAAGCCCCACCGCAGCCGCATGCTCCAGCACCTTTCTGTTCAGCACGGGAAGCGCTCCCGGCATCCCTGTACACACCGGACAGGTGTGGGCATTTGGCCTGCCCCCGAACGCAGTGGAACATCCGCAGAAAATCTTGGTGCGGGTGGCAAGTTCCACATGTACCTCCAATCCGATAACTGTCTCGTATATTTTTGCCATGTTCAATCTCCTGCTTTAAAGGGTGAAATTTGTTCATAGCAGCAGCCAATCTGCAGCAGTTTTTTCTCCTGAAAACAGTCCCCTGTCAGCTGCATGCCTATAGGCAGGCCTCCGGCGCCTGTTCCGCAGGGAATGCTCAGGGCGGGCAGACCTGCCAGGTTGGCGGATATGGTATAAATATCCCCCAGATACATTTTCACGGGTTCTTCCAGACTCTCCCCCAGCCTGGGCGCAGTGGACGGCGCAGTGGGTCCCAGAATGCAGTCATATCGCCGGAAAGCCCGGTCAAACGCCTTCTTTATCAACGCCCTTACCTGCAGCGCCTTGAGGTAATAGGCATCATAATGGCCTGCGCTCAGGACAAAACTGCCCAGCAAAATCCGGCGCTTTACCTCCGGCCCAAATCCCTGTGACCGGGTCTGCCTGTACATTCGGTGCAGTTCCTCCGCCTCCGTAGCGCGGTAACCGTACTTTATGCCGTCAAAGCGTTCCAGATTAGAACCGGCCTCCGCGGACGCGATGGTATAATAGGCAGGAACGGCATAGTCCGTCAGTTCCAAGTCAAATTCCTCCACCAGGGCTCCCGACTCCCGAAAAAGCCGCGCCGCCCCAAGGACAGCCTCCCGCACATCTCGAGTCAATCCGCTTCCGTCATCCTCCTCCGGAATGTATGCTTTCGGAATGCCTATCTTTATTCCCCTTATGTCCGTTTTTAACCCCCGGCAGAAATCCGTATCCTTCCGCCGGATATGGGTGGAGTCCCTGATGCACGCACCGGAGGGAGCTGCGATTGTCTCCAGCACCACCCCGCAGTCCTCCACGGTTCTGCAGATGGGTCCTATCTGGTCCAGAGAAGAACCATACGCCACAAGGCCGTATCTGGAGACCGTTCCGTAAGTGGGCTTCAGCCCCACTACGCCGCAGTGGGCCGCAGGCTGCCGGACAGACCCTCCGGTATCCGAACCCAAAGCAAAAAAGCATTCTCCTGCTGCCACCGCCGCCGCTGAGCCGCCTGAAGAACCTCCCGGCACATGTTCAGGATTTCTCGGGTTGCGCGTAACCCCATATGCAGAAGTCTCCGTAGTGGAGCCCATGGCAAATTCATCCATGTTGGTCTTTCCTACCAGGACCGCCCCGGCCTCCTCCAGGTTTGTCACCGCCTCCGCCGAATAGGACGGGACAAAATTGCTCAGCATTCTGGAAGAACAGGTGGTTCTCATCCCCTTTGTGCACAAATTATCTTTCACTGCCATGGGGACGCCCGCCAGGGGATGTTTTAATTCTCCCCGCTCAATTTTCCCCTGCACCTCTTCCGCTCTTTTCAGCGCGCCCTCTCTATCTATTGTCACATAGCAATGATAAAGCTCTTCCTTCCGGGCGATCTGTTCAAATACGGCCTGCAGCGCCTCCGGAGCCGTAGTCCGGCCATCCCTGATAGCCGTACCCAGCTCCACGGCGGAAAGGGATAAAAGTTCCATAACCTTCTCCTTTCGTCAATGCATACGGCAGAAGCTAAACGACTGTCTTCGGCACCACAAACAGATCTTCTTTCCGGAAAGGAGCATTTCCCAAACTGCTCTCTCTTCCGTCTCCGTTTTCCACCACATCCTCCCGGAACACGTTCTGTATCGGCAAAACATGGGACATTGGCTCCACACCTGTCGTATCCAGCTCTTTCAATTTATCAATATAGCTCAGCATCCTGCCCATGTCTTTTTTCGCCTGTTCCCTCTCCTCAGAAGAAAGCGCAAGCTCGGCAAGAATTCCCGCATATTCTATTGTATCGTCCTGAATATTGATTTCGTCCTGATTAATTATCCTGTTATCCATTACACCATTCCTCAAAGTGTACTTACTGCTCCTTTTGCCGGACCAAACCGGCGCCGGAACCCTCTATTTGATCCAGCCCCATGCCACGGAAAGCCATTCTCCGCAGAAATACATCCCCCGCAGCCACACCAGCCCTGCGCCGAACCAAAGGGGCCAGGCAAGGTCCTGCCGCCTGATCAGGATTTTCCCTGCAAGAGAAAGAGCTGCGCAGATGCAGAGAATCATGGTGCCGAAAGCCGCCCTGTCCGGATAATGGGGAGACAAAATAAGCGCCCCCCAGGACAGCAATGCACCGAAAAGCAGTAGCGCATTACGCCTGCCGATTTTTTCTCCCAGCACACATCTGCAAATCAGCCAAAGACTCCCCAGAATTAGCAGCGTGGGAAAAAGGTAATCCAAAGCCGCCCTGCATTCCCTGTAACACCGCAGAAACAGCTTCCACATCAGTCCATACCCGGCCTCCTCCGCCTGAAGACTGCGGACAAAATTGCCGGGAGCCGCAATACAGAATACGCAGCCCGTCAGACAGGCAATGTTTCCCGTGATCATCCAGGGCTTGGCCCGCCTACCCTCTCTTAGTCCAAGCACAATGACGATCAGGCTCATTACCCACACGGCGGGTCCCATATTCTCGTTGCTCCATCCGGCCAGCAGGCCCAGGGGAATTATCCAAAAATTAATTCCGCATTTTCCCGATTTTCCCGAAATTTCCCCTTCGGTCTTCTCTTCCGGCAGCTCTCTCAGATAACAGTACAGGAATCCCAGAATAAACACGGTAATGTACAGGTAATTGGCGGCTCCTGCCTGCCAGAACATGCTCATGCGCCAGTTGGGGTTAAGTCCCAGGGGGAGCGCCAGGGCGGCAAAAAATGCCGGCAGCCTGCGCTGTCCCGACACAAGACAGACTGCTCCTGCCAAAAGCAGCGTAAATACCACATTCAGCAGGTCCGCCGCAGGTTCCCCCGCAAGCAGGGTCAGCTGCAAAATGCCGTGCGTCATGCTCCTGCCGCCCCAGTTATGGTAATGCCACACCTGACTCTCCACGATATCCGAAAGCGAAGCGATGGGCGTATCGTCGGAAAGCCTGGTGGAATACCACAGATCGTCCATCATAAACGGGACCTCCCTGTGTGTTGCGTAGATAACCAGAACCGATAACGCCAGCAGCGCCCCTGTCACAGTCCACATCAATCTACGTGAGTTTTCCTTCATATCTCCCCCTCAAACACCGTAACTGCCGGCCCGGTCATATACACAAGATTTTCGTCCCTGTCCCACTCGATCAGCAATTCTCCTCCCAACAATTTAACCGTCACTTTATCCTCTGTCAGATTATTCAGCACGCCGGCCACCACCGCAGCGCAGCAGCCTGTGCCGCAGGCCAGGGTTTCCCCTGTTCCCCGCTCCCAGACCCGCATAAAGCAGGTATTTCGGTCCAGAATTTCCACAAACTCCGTGTTGGTGCGTCTGGGAAAACGAGCATGATTTTCAAATAAAGGCCCCACCTGTTCCAGATCCATTTCCGCCGCTTTGGAGGTAAAAACCACCGCGTGAGGATTCCCCATGGACACACAGGTCATTCTGTACTCCCTGCCGCCCGCCTGCACAGGCTCGTCCACCACCTGACTCCCTGTCCCTTCCACCGGAATCAGAGCCGGCTCCAGCACAGGGCTTCCCATGTTCACCCTGACCTTCACCACCTGGCCTCTGCCGCCGTTTTCCTCCCCCTCTTCCACGGTCAGTTCCAGATACTTTACCTGGCCCGCGCTGATCACGCTGATCCGTCTCTCCTCCGTAAGTCCCTTGTCATATACAAACTTTGCCACGCAGCGAATGCCGTTGCCGCACATCTCCGACCTTGAGCCGTCTGCATTATACATCTCCATCTCAAAATCGGCCTCCTCGGAAGGATTAATAAAAATCACTCCGTCGCTTCCTATGCCGAAATGTCTGTCGCTCAGTCTCCTTGCCAGCCCGGGCTTTTCCCGATCCGCAACATGCTCCTCAAAACCGTTCACATAAATGTAATCATTTCCGCAGCCCTGCATTTTCGTAAATTTCATAAAGCCTCCTCTTTCCTCGTCCCTGATCCGTGCACAAGAAAAGGGCAGTCCCCCTCTCCCAGTGAACGCCCTTATCCTGTCCTCTATCATAACAACCTTCTTCCGTCTTGTCAATGAAAACCCGAATATTTCTTCTCCTTCGGGCATATTTATTACTAAGAAAACTTGACAATCTAAAAACTTAAGGGGAATAGGGATGAGTGCTAAAACGAAAATCGTCGTACTTCACATGAAAGAACTGATTTATACCGGAGTTTTCGCCGTTCTGGGAATCCTGTTCGTTATTCTGCTGATTATGATGTTCCTGCCGGGCGGAAAAAAGGAGGATTCGGCCTCCCCCACTTCGGAGCCGGACACCGCGGAAACCGCCTCTCTCTACATACCTGGCATCTACACGACAGAACTGGTGCTGGGAAACGAATCCATAGACGTGGAAGTCATCGTAGACAAGGATTCCATCACCTCTATACGCATGGTAAACCTGAATGATGCCGTCACCACCATGTACCCGCTGCTCCAGCCCACCTTCGATTCCATCTGCGCACAGGCCATAGAACTGCAGTCATTGGAGTCCATCTCCTATACGCCGGACAGCAAATATACTTCCCTTGTCCTGCTGGAGGCCATTCAGAATTCGCTGGACAAAGCAAAATCAAAAAACTAAAGCAGAACTTAAACAGAACTTCTATTCGCCGGATCAGGAGCAAAATCCCAGAGGAAAATTTCCGGAAGGAGGAGCTCCTCTTCCCTTTCCTGATTCCAGGGCCACTCTAACTGATATGAAAAACTTTACCTTACAAAAATATATCCCACCACATCTTTTCCCATGACGGCAATCATATCCTGTTCTCTCTGTATCTCCGCCCGCCGAGACCTGTCCTTCTGTTCCACCAGGATAACCCCTTCGCAGTCCGCCAGTTTCCTTACTGTCGCCGGATCCGAAGCCATCTTTTCGCCTACCGTCACCGCCACATCCGTAAGCCCGCTTGAAATCTTCTCCGCAAGCGCCTCCAGACGCCGGGATTCCAACGTTCCCGTCAGCAAAATCCTCCTGCCTCGTCCGGCCATATTCCTGATATTTACCGCCGCGACGGCAAAGGCCTCTTCCTCCATCCCTCTCCCACCCTCTTCCAGTCGTTTTACCATTCTGTCCACGCAGGAAAGAAAGCGCCTTTTTTCCGGAGCAGGCACAATGCCCAAAAGCCGGTATCCGTATTGCCGGCGCAGTTCCCGCGCTCCCCGCAGCCTGCCTCCCAATACATAGAAAACACCCCTCGCCGTCACCGCCAAACATACCCAGGCTGCAAAATTCATGGTATAACATTTTACGGTCTTTTTTCTTTCCGGCGTATTTTCCTTCTCCGTCCTGACCGTCTCTCCTTGAATCTGATCCGATTTCGGAATTTCCTGCTTTTCCAATGCTTCCTGCTTTACCTGCGCAACTGCAGGCACAATCTGCTCACCCGCATCCCCGGCCGCCTTCTTCCCCTCTCCGCCGCTTCCCGCCGCATATAAGGTAATACAGAAAATCTCATGATTCCCCCACAGTAAATAAAACAGAACCGAGAGCAGCAAAATAGAGCGCCATCTCCGCAGCAGATGAAATAATAAATCCCTGATTTCAATTTCCGCCTTATATCCGCTTCCGTACCTCATCATCCTCACCAACAGTTTGCCTTTCCTCCGCCGCAAAATCACCTATATCCCTTCTTTTTCTGCGCCGTTTTGGCCCCTGCCGGTCCGCAGCCGCCCAATGCGCTTCCCGCCGCGGCACACTGTCGGTCCAAAAGATATCAGGCTGCCTTCCCCTACCGGACGGACAGATTTACAGCACACAGCGGTATATCCGTGTATTACGTGTATTAAATTTATATTCAAGGGTATATGGGCTTTTGCCCGACAAAAATATGACTTGCAGAATAAACTGCACGGTGGTCTTGATTTTTATAGATTTGGGATTCTCAACTACAGCCAGAATAACATGAAATGAGAAAAAAAGCAAGAAGTTATGCAGTTTTTCCTGTAGTCGTTCCTGTAATTACTGTTCACTGCTTTGCAGTCATCCGGCCGTCATTCCTGTTGGGATACGTTCCCGCTTGGGAAAACGTAGCGGTACATAAGGCGCCAAAGGCACTTCTGCAGTTCCTTATGCTTGCTGCCTATGTTGGTCAGCCAACGTGAATCCCAAAGGCTTTCTATTTCATTCACGTATACTGGCAACTCCGGCATGGAAGACCGGAGTACCAGTATTTTAGACATGTTTTTCCCTCCTGCCTGCGGCAAATGTGCCCCAGGATACTATATAAACCAAACACGCATACAGCGCTATTGTAAATTCCCGATAGGCAAAAAATGAATGTATATAAGAATGATTTTTCAGTATAAAATACCATACAAAAGGATATGCTCCAACAATCATATAGGGCAGAAAATTCTTTTTCTTACCTTTCTTCTGCCGAAAAATATTATAGACCAACAGACAAACCAACGCGCCTACCGCAACCCAGGCATACTTTTCAGACAATGGAAATTGTTCTCGCAATACGTCAAAATAAGTAATTCTGCTTTCCTGAAGTGATACCGATGACGTCCTGACTCTCATTGCTCCAACTGCGTTCCGGACAATATTGTCACCGGTAATTATACTTCCTAAAATCCACTTACCCCCCCACAGCCCTCCGTATCCAATCGCCCAGTTAGCTGACATGGTAAACACATTTTTTATTATACTGCCATTTTTCTCACAACCGTTAAAACTTATCCACAATATCAGCGGCACTCCCAGCGTAACCAACGGGTACGTCAGCAAATCAAAATAACTGGTGAGTCCTCCTACAGCCAGAAAGAAAATCCCCCATCTGTCTGGATCTCCCCGCCAACAATCCGCATAGTAAACAATGAATATCATTGCTATAAGGGTTAAAGTAAACACATTATTGTACTGAAGCGAATTCATTGTAGCAATGGGGTTAATAAAAAACCACATACAAGCTGTGGGAAATACAAGTTCCTTTTTCTGTCCTGCAAGCTTTGTGATAAGAAGCGTAAACAATAATAATTGTACGAACATAATAATGTACCTGATTTGTCCATAATGGAACAGAAGTAACAATGGTTTTAAAAAAAGCAAGTATCCATGCCAGTACCTGGAATATGTACCGCTGCCAACGTCCTCTGCTCCATATTTGTATACAGCCAGCAATGTCTGAAAGGGATCCTTATTTTTAACTGAATAACCTTCTACTCTGACAGCAGCTTTCCACATGTTTTCAGATTTCGGAAATGAAGCCTTTAAAAGCATCAATGTGTCTGTAAAATTATCCAATTTTGAAATGGCGAGTCCCTCCAGTTCAGGATAAACACCTTCACCTTCAAATATATAGCACGACTCCTGCACATGTTTTTCCATACTTTCCGTAGGTATTCCATAAACTATAACCAATAGAAGATAGCCTGTCAGCGTCATTGCAATAATGATTACTATCCTTATAAATATGTTAAATATGATGTTTTTCATTTTCTCCCTTATGAAGTTTCTTAACCATGTACATACTTTCATTTCTCTCTCCTGCAGAAACCATTTTTTCCGTAAAAACCTATGGGTAAGCATATCTTTTACGGTTGCCATCCTCCCTGCGTTTTGCCGTTAATTCACGGGCAATACGCTTTATTGCCTTATAATTCCGCATGAAAACAACCTGGAGTATACCAAGCACATGCCTGCAGTCCCATTTTCCTACTTCCCCCTCGCACTGTACCAGTCCAGAAAAGGAACCTCTAAAAACCGAATACGGAACATGTCAATCAAAGTACAGACAACGTAAATTCCCAAAACAGCCCCTAAGGCATGAACCGCAAAAAAAGGTTCGTAAAAAGCAGATGCATTATCCAATACGTCTCTCCAAAGCCAGTGTCTCATAATATCGCTATTGGCATGTATCATCAAAACCCCAAAGGCAGACGCTGCTATGCCGTTAATCCACGAACGGTATTTCATTTTTAAATTTTTGAAAAAAAGAAAGGCACTCACTGACAGCGCAACCGCCAGCAGCTTATTAGAATCGGCCACAAAGTGATAATATATCCCCTTCCCAAACCGGGAATAAACCCATGCCCCAGCCAGCACACTTCCCCATGACAGCAGCAGGGAAACTGTCACAAATACCAGACATAACCTTTGATTGCCAAATATCTCCTTCGGGTACAAGCGGATATAGGATGCAATAAAATACAGCACCATAAACCAACCCACATAGGTAAATGCTTCCGGCGCTTTCAGAAAAGTCTGCAGGACACTTCCTGTCAGAAGACACAGCCCCACCAGAAGCAGGTGCTGCCTTTCATCCATGGCCTTGATCAGCAGATTCAAATAGGGGATAAATAAATAAAATACCAAATAAGAACCTGTAAAGCCTGTGCCGATACCATAGACCGGCAGCAGCGTCTTGATCATTTCCTTCACCGAAAACTGCGCATATCCGCTGATGAGAAAAAGGAAGTAAATTACGATTTTATAGAATTCGATTTCCAGCAAAAGCTTCAGAAATTTCCGGGCGCTGATACTGGATTTGCACATAAAATATCCTGTAACAAGCACAAAACAGTTAATTCCCGTTTTCCCTCCCCACCCAAACAGCAGACTGAATATGGAGGGAAAAGTCAGCACATTTTCCCTGGTGATCTCCTCCATTATTCCCGAATTTACCACATAATGATGGGCAACTATACACAGCATGGTCACGATACGGAAAAGCTCTATTGATGAATCTCTTTTACCCCCCCGAGCCGATTTTCTCTATCTTCCATCTCTGTTCCTCTCCCCTTTTTATATTAACGGATATTCTATATTTCTCTTTAGCTTTCGTGTATTTGAATGAAAAAAATATATATCATGTTCTGCAGCTTAATATAATCTCACAGATCCTGTCTACATCCTCCAGCGCCAGATCCGCATAAAGAGGCAGGGTCAGTACCCTCTTGCTGATATGTAAGGCCACCGGCGTCTCGTTTACATCATACGCCCTGTGAAAGCAGGAGAAGGTATTGGTCAGCGGGTAGAAATACTTCCTTGCCCCGATGCCGTTCTCCGCCAGTCTGT
>CAJUGL010000056.1 GCA_910586515.1 uncultured Acetatifactor sp. | reverse complement strand
AGAGTGCAAGCGTATCGACGAGCGAGTCCGATAGTGCAAGCGTATCGACGAGCGAGTCTGACAGCGCAAGCGTATTGACGAGCGAGTCCGACAGTGCAAGTGTATCGACGAGTGAGTCTGACAGCGTAAGCGTATCGACTAGCGAGTCCGATAGTGCAAGTGTATCGACCAGCGAGTCCGACAGTGCAAGCATCTCGGCAAGTGAGTCTGGCAGCGCAAGCGTATCGACCAGCGAGTCCGATAGTGCAAGTGTATCAACCAGCGAGTCCGATAGCACCAGCACCTCGACCAGCGAGTCTGAGAGTGAAAGCGCTTCGACATCTACCGCGGATAGTGAGGCGGCAGAACCGGATGCGCCTGCTATTACAGATGATGAGGATACACCTCCTGCGGAATTGCCTGGCGGAGATGATACCATCACGATAGACGATCAGGATACACCTCTTGGGAATGTACCTGCGGAAGGTGAAACTGAAATTATAGAGGATGAACCCTTACCGCTTGCGGAAATGCCTGAAGAAGAGGAGGATACCGCAAACGAGGAGGAAGAGGAAACCCCTCCTCTGGCAGTAGAAGCGGAAGAAGAGGAAGAAACGGTTGAGATTGAAGATGAGGAGCAGCCTCTGGCAAGTCCCAGCGTAATCGCGGGAGCGAAGCATTGCATCTTCCACTTCCTGGAACTGATTCTGGCAGGCGGCACAGCGGCTTACGGTGTGGGAAGCGGCCGGAAGGAGAAGAAGAAAATCGATGAGCTGAAGAAGGGAAAGAAAGGATAGGCGAGTATGGTAGCAGCAAGTTTTATGGAACATTTAACCGTAGGTTTTTGTTGGTGGGACATTCCCGGGCTGGCTCTTCTGATTGCGGCTCTTGCCTTTGTGGTAATCAGGAAAAGGAACTTGAAGAAGGAACTGAAAGAGCTGGAGGGAGGTAAGTAAACCAAAAGCGGAAACAAAATAATAAATAGACAATCGGCATTAGTGACCATCTCCAGAAGGGTGGTCACTAATTGCCGTACTTGGAGATGAGTGGGGGAACCTTTTGACACAGACAGAAAAAAAGGAAAAAATAACAGGGAATAAGCTGTTCTTTACGCTGATCATCCTTTTAATTTATACGGCGGGAAGATTTATTCCCCTATATGGGGTGGATGCCCAGGCCTACCAGGGACAGAAAATGGATACGGACAGCCTGCTGATGCAGGTGGTTGGGGGAGATTCCTATCAGTATTCGATTTTTGCGCTGGGTATTTCACCTTACATGATTGCCAATATGACAAGTCAGATTGTGATGCTCTGTATGAGCGCAGATTATAAAACGAAGGTGTCTCCCAAAAGAATGCGGAGGGTAATGCTGGCGGGAATGCTGATACTGTGTATGCTGCAGGCTTTTGTCCAGGTAAATCAATTAGAATTTATTGCGGAGGGAGCCATTGTATCCTTATTTAAAACAGTGTGCTTTTTGGAGATGATAACAGGTGCGGTGCTGCTGCTTTGGATTTCCGATTTGAATCAGAAATATGGAATAGGCGGTGTAACGGTATTGATTCTATTCAATATCACTTCCGGAATATCCAATACCGTAAAGGGACATACAGGGAAAGAAATGATTCTGCCAATTATTCTGGCAGCGGTCATGTTTCTGATTACGCTGGTATTGGAAAATCGGGAGAAGAGAATTCCGTTGCAAAGAGTTTCCATTCACAATATCTATGCGGATAAAAACTATATGGCAATCAAATACAATCCGGTAGGCGTGATGCCGGTGATGTTTTCAACGGCATTCTTCATGCTGCCCAGGCTTCTGGTGGATTTGCTGAGATTTTTCTTTCCGCAAAACAGCGTTCTTGTGTGGTGGCAGGACAACCTGGTTATGACGAGGCCTCTGGGGATTGCGGTATATCTTATCGTAATCTATCTGCTGACGATCGGCTTTGCCATGCTAATGATTAATCCCAAGGATACGATGGAACAGTTTCTCAAGAGCGGGGACAGCATTGTAAACCTCCATGCGGGGAGGGCAACAAGAAAGTACATGTGGAGGACGGTGTTTCGCATCAGCTTCGCAAGTGCTACAATTATGGCAGTATGTCTGGGGATTCCGCTGCTCCTGCAATGGCAGGGCAGCATAGAGGGCACGCTGTCCATGCTGCCATCCTCGGCCATGCTGCTGACAGGCCTGGTGTGTAATTTTGGAAGAGAATTCGTCGCAATCCGCAGTTATGACGCTTATGATCATTTTATATTTATATAGGAGTTGGCATGTTATATTTTATCCCGGCATGGTATCAGGAAAATAAATGGGCGGAAAGTGAACAGATATGGTATGTCAGGCGTATGCATACGGAGTTTGACGATACGGTAAAGCAGATTCAGCTGTTTCATCGCAGCGGGGTTTATCCATATCAGGTCCTGCTGCTTAGTTTTGCGCCCAATTTCCGGCATTTCCTGCATCGCCAGGGAGTGTACCATGCGCCGTATTGGTCATGTTTTGACGCAATACAGTGTGTGCGGAGGAAACGGGCGAGGGTATTATCCTTTCATGACCTGGCCTGGCCGGCGGGGGTTGAGTTTGTTTATACGCCTTTTGTTATCGCGGCAATGCTGAAGGGCGAGAAATATGCCCAAATTGAATTTGGGGAGGACGGCAACCCAATTCGAATTGATATTTATCAGGACGGGAAGATCGGCCGCCGCAATCTGTATGACGATCGTGGGTTTCTTTCCGGCAGTGTGGTTTATGAAGAGGGACAACCGGTATATCAGGATTATTATATGGAAAATGGCGCCTGGAAAATGCGGCGCTTCGAGAAGGACGGGCATGTAGAGATTAATCCCAAATATCCGGGATATTTATTGCAGTACGAAGGCGGGGAGCATGAGAGGCAATTTACCAGGCGGACTTATTCCGGTATAGAGCAGGTAATCCAGGAGGTATTCGCTGCGTATGTCCGGTTAACAGCTGCCAAAGACATCTTCTGTATGGCTATGCATGTGCAGCATATACAGATTCTTAGCCAGGTTCTGGAAGGAAAGAAAAAGATTCTATCCTTTTTTGGGGAACGGTATTCTGTCCGGAATCATCTGCAGTTTTTAGAGGCTGTGGAGGACGCGGATTATATCATTGTAGATTCCCGGGGAAATATGGAGAGACTGCGAAAGGAGTCGATGGGGCTGCTTAGGAAGATGACGGATATTACACCCTTTGATTCCAGGGTAGATTTTGGGATCAGCCAACAGCTCCATGTCCAGAAGATCATGGTACCGGTAGACGGGCTGCAGGAGGCGGTTTTCCGGAAACTGATCCGGCATCTGGGCGAATATTTGAAGGAAAATGAGCGGGCAAGGGTTCATCTCTTTACCAGGAGGGCGGAATGGAACAGGAAACAGGTTCTGCTGGAACAGGCCAGGAGGGCTTTAGATGAAGCAGGACTGGAGCAGGGGTGGGCAATGGAAAACGCGGAAAGAGGAACGGCGGAGAACAACCTGGATGCGGAGAAAGAAATCCCTGTGAAGTTTTATGTGGAGCAATGTGTGGATGAACTGGCTGTGAGCAAGTGTATGCGGGAGCAGAGGATCATGGTGGATCTGCGGGATTCGCCTGATTTATATCTGCAGATCATGGCGATCAGCATCGGGATTCCCCAGATTGTGGGCAGGAAGACAGAATTTGTAGAGCATGAGAGAAACGGTTTTGTCCTGAAAGATCTGGAAGACTTACAGAATATCCTGATTTATTATCTGGACAGCCTGGTAAACTGGAATGAGGCGGTAGTCTGTTCTTATGAATTGGGTAAAAAATATACCAGCGATGAATTATTGGAAAAGTGGAAAGGGGTGATTCGGGCCGTTGGACGAGATTCGTGTATTGCAGCTTGGAAGTAAGGATTGGAATGAGGTATACTCGCTGCCGCCGGGAATCCGGATTGAACATGCCCTGACCTTGACAAAGGCACCAGAGAAGTCAAGGGTGCCTTATGATATTGTATTTGTGGAACGGGAGCCGCTGGAGGAGGAACTGGCGTTCCTGTACCAAAGGACAAAGACTTACTGCCTGTTTGTAATGGACAAGGTTAAGCTGCGGGGAAAGCAGAAGGAATATTTTGAGAGGAAGAAAGGGAAATGGATTCGGGAAACTGAAATCCAGGACTTTCTGCAGCAGGAGGCCAGACTCTTTTACCCGAAGCCTTACGGGGAAAAATTCAGATTGGGGAATATTGAGGTTGCACAGGGCTTTGACGGTACCGTGAAATGGAACGGAGATTACAGCGTAGAGTTAAAGGGCGAGTATGGGGAGGAATTTCGGCAGATTGTATGCTGGCGCTATAATATTCCGGTCTTTCCGGGCCATATCCTGGATTTGTGGCTGGAGTACCGGAAGGATCCAGAGGTAGAGATTTCTTTAACGGTTACAAAATTTGCCAATGGAAGCATTTCAGGTGTGATTGACTGGCGGGAGTATAATGAGGATGCGTTACAGCAGGTGATTCAGCTGGACAGCGGGCAGGACGGAGGCTGGCTCTTCATCTCTCTGCGGGCGAGAGGACGGGGCAGGTTACAGATTGTAGCCCTGCACGATCGTCAGTCCAGAGGGAAACACGGTTTTTTTCTGCCCGGGGGAGAGCGATATGTCACATCGGCACGGGAAGAAATTTTCTGCTATTACAATCCGGGAGACAGAAAACCGCCTTTGAATGTGTATTTTTCGGGCTACAAAACCAGGCAGGGGTTTGAGGGATATTATATGATGGAGGGGATGGGGACGCCCTATCTCCTGGTGGCGGAACCCAGGCTGGAGGGTGGAAGCTTTTATATGGGTTCAAAGGAATATGAGCAGATGATGGTGGATGTAATCCGGCGGTATATGGAGGAATTAGGATTTTCTTCAGATCAGGTGATTATGGCGGGACTTTCCATGGGGACTTATGGCGCCATGTACTACAGCTGCGATATTCTGCCCCATGCCATCATTTTGGGGAAGCCGCTGGCAAGTGTGGGGAATATTGCGGGGAATTTGCGGCTGCACCGCCCGGGAAGCTTTGACACTTCGCTGGATGTGCTGCGGTATCTGGGGGGGAATACAGACGAAAGGGCTGTACGGAAGCTGAATGACCGGTTTTGGGACAAGTTTGACAGCGCGGATTGGGAACATTCCAAATTTGCCGTGGCGTATATGATTGAGGACGATTATGACTCGGATGCCTATGATACGCTGCTTTCTCATCTGGCATCCTCGGGAGTCCAGGTGTACGGCAAAGGGCTGCACGGCAGACATAACGATGACACCAACGGGATAGTAAGCTGGTTTGTCAGCCAGTATGATAAGATTCTACGGGAAGATTTTGGGAGAGTTAAGAGGGATTGAGGGACGGATGGAATTACAGAGGTGGAATATCTATTGGAACGAATATGTATCGGATACCTATCTGTACGGCTCGGAAATCACTTTCCATAAAAAGGATGATGTGGAGTTTTTAAATCATTTAATGTCGCCGGGAACCGTTCTGAAGCAGTGGTATTCGAAAACAAACTATCAGGCCCAGAGAATAGAGCCGGCGTTGCCGATGATAGACGGGGAGACAAACTACCAGATTATCGTCAATATTGACTGTATTGAGGGGGAAAACTGGCTGATGCGTCTGGTGTTTTATGATCGGTATGAAATGGAAGCCGGGGCTGTCGCCATCAGAGATCGGGTAACAAATTTTAAATGTCCGCTGAAGACGTACAGTTACAGACTGCAGCTAATTAACGGTGGAATGACGCATTTCCACTTTCATTCGGTGGTGATACGGGAAATTGAGGATGAGACAGAGGAGAAAACTAAAACAGCTGGAAAAGTGCATGCTTCAGGTAAGAAGCTGCGGAGAAAGCATGAAAAGGCTGTCAGACGAGGAACTGGCTCATCTGACCGTGGAGTTCAGGGAGCGCCTTCACGCGGGAGAAAGCCTGGATGATTTGCTGCCGGAGGCTTATGCCGCTATCTGTGAGGCGGATTTTCGGATATTGGGTAAGGCTCCCTATGATGTTCAGGTATTGGGGGGAATCGCCATGCATCAGGGGTATCTGGCGGAGATGAATACCGGCGAAGGAAAGACACTGATGGCTACAATGCCCTTGTACCTGAATGCCCTGACGGGGAAAAGTACCATACTGGTGACGGCTAACGGATACCTGGCTGAGCGTGACGCGGAGGAGATGGGTCCGGTTTACCGGTTTATGGGGCTTACGGTAGCGGCGGGAACACAGGAAGAGGAAGAGAGAAGTGTCGGAAATGAGGGGAAGAAGGAAATTTATCAGGCAGATATTGTCTATACGACTCACGGCGGCCTGGCTTTCGACTATCTGTTTAACAATCTGGTACCCAGCGCAGAAGAGCGCTTTATGCGGGAGTTTTACTATGTGATTATTGATGAGGCAGATTCGGTTCTGCTGGATGCGGCGAGGATGCCGCTGGTGATTGCGGGAGCGCCCAGGGTACAGTCCAATCTATATGGAATGACGGATTTTTTCGTGACCACTTTGGAAGAGGGCAGAGATTACGAGACAAAGGAAATGGCGGTGTGGTTTACGGAAGAGGGGATCAAGTATGCGGAAACCTTTTTTCAGATAGACAACTTCTACAGTAAGGAGCATTTTGAGATTAACCGGCATGTAACCCTGGCGCTGCGGGCCCATGTACTCTTCGAGAAGGGGAAGGACTACATGGTCTCCGAGGAGGGAGAAGTGGAACTGCTGGACGAGGGTTCAGGACGCATGTTGAAGGGGGTAAAGCTGCACGGCGGCCAGCATCAGGCGCTGGAGGCCAAGGAGCAGGCGGAGATTAGCCGGGAGACCCGTTCCATGGCTTCCATTACATACCAGAGCCTTTTCCTGATGTTTCCGAAGATGGCGGGAATGAGCGGCACCATGTCGGACGCGTCGTATGAATTGTTGGATCTTTATAAGAAAAAGGTCTTGATTATACCGCCCAATCGCCCTTTGCAGAGAAAGGATTTGAAGGATTGTTTTTTCGTCAGGGCAGAAGAGCAGTATGAGGCGGCAATCAACGAAACCGTTGCGATCCATAAGACAGGGAGGCCGGTACTGATTGTGGCCACGACAATCGGCCAGACGGAGCTGGTGTCGAAGCTTCTGCTGGAGGAGAGTATTCCGCATTGTGTCTTAAATGCCAACAACGCATTCTGGGAAGCGGAAATGATACGGGAGGCGGGACAGATGGGCGCCGTTACGGTATCTACTTCCATGGCGGGCCGGGGGACCGATATCCGGCTGGGAGAGGGCGTGAAGGAATTAGGAGGTCTTGCGGTTATCGGGATTGGCAGAATGGCGAACAGCAGACAGGAACGTCAGGCCAGGGGCCGGGCAGGAAGGCAGGGAGATCCCGGTACCAGCCGTTTTTTCGTATCCCTTGAGGATAAGATTGTCGCGGAGAAAAAGCTGAAACAGGTAAAAAAATATATAGAAGGGAAAAAGCGGATCAGCCATCGAAAAATAAAAAGGCTGATCAACAGAATGCAGGCGCTGGGGGAAGAGCAGGCAGTATCCGGAAGAAAGCAGGCAGCGGCCTATGACGATGTGCTGAAGTATCAGAGAGAGCTGATGTATGCTGCCAGGAATCATCTCCTGGACGGAGGGACCTTGCCGGCCAGTACGATCATGAGGATTGCCAGGGAAAATATCCGTTCATTCCTGGGAGAGTGTAAAAGTCCGAATGTTCATCAGCTGAACCGTTATATTCTGGATAATCTGTCCTACCGGCTGGACAAGGAGGGCGAAGCACTTTCCCAGGAGGATTCGGCTGCAGTTGAGCTGTACCTTCTGAATCTGGTGATGAAGGGGCTGGAAGAGCAGAAGAAGAAGCTGGGCGGGAAGCAGGAGATGAATGAATTTGTACGGGTTGCCACATTGAGTACCATTGATAATATCTGGGTGGAGCAGGTAGATTATCTGCAGCAGCTGCAGTTTGCGGTAAGCGGCAGGGCTACAGCCCAGAGAAACCCGGTATTTGAGTACCAGAAAGAGGCATTGAAGTCGTTCCGGGAGATGGAACGCACGGCAAAAAAGGAGATCATTCGGAATATTCTGTTGAGCGATGTGTTCACGGACGATAAGGGAAAGCTTCATATACTATTTCCATAAGGAGAGTACATTATGATTTACAATTTTAATCTAGGAATCGGATGGGCCAGCAGCGGTGTGGAATATGCCCAGGCTTACAGGGCGAACATTTTTCGCAGGATTGGACAGCCGGCAAAGTTCGTATTTACGGATATGTTCTCAAGGGATAATATCCAGCATATGACAGAGAATATGGGTTTTCGGGATGAGGAGGTAGTCTGGCTCTACACCTTTTTTACGGATGTGCGTATCGCTCCGGTGACCTATACGTTAAAGCAGCTGGAGGAAACCATTGGGGACAGGCCGTATACCTTTTCCCGGCAGGGAACCACTGCGAAATATATTTTTCCGGGAAATAATAATTTTTATACCGTGTATATGACAGACGTTTCCGGAGACAGGGTACACAGGGTGGAGATGGTTTCGGATAACTGCCTGATCAGGAAGGATTATTATACTTATTGCAGGATCTATTCGGAGTATTACGCGCCCCTGGATAACAGCGCACATTTGTATCAGCGGAGATTTTTTAATGAAGACGGCAGCGTTGCCTATGAGGAAATCACGGATAATGACGTCGTTATGT
This sequence comes from uncultured Acetatifactor sp., assembly GCA_910586515.1. Lineage (GTDB taxonomy): Bacteria > Bacillota > Clostridia > Lachnospirales > Lachnospiraceae > Acetatifactor. The sequence continues at coordinate 14,020 of CAJUGL010000056.1, read as the reverse complement.
ATCAGTTTCCGGATAAATTGCTCTGTTCCAAAGAGGAACTGGTAGGATATATGGTATCCCGCCTGAACCTTACAAGGCAGGATGTAGTTCTCATCGACAGGACAACAGGCATCGGCCAGGCCATTCTGCAGAACGCGGGGCCTGCCCGGGTAGGCGTCATGATTCATGCGGATCACTTCAGCGAGGGAGGAACGGATGAAAACAATATTCTCTGGAATAATTATTATGAATATTCCTTCTCCCAGTACAGGCATGTAGACTTCTATGTCACGGCCACAGAAACCCAGAATCAGCTGCTGCGGGAGCAGTTTAGGCAGTATAGGGGAGCGGAGCCGGAGGTAGTAACGATTCCGGTGGGAAGCCTGGATGAATTGAAGGTTCCCGCAAAGGCGAGAAGGAAGCAATCCCTGATAACGGCGTCCAGACTGGCCACGGAGAAGCATGTAGACTGGCTGATTGATGCGGTGGCAGAGGCCAGGAAGCAGATTCCTGACTTATCTCTGGACATCTATGGCAAGGGCGGCGAGGAGTCAAAGCTGCAGGCACAGATATCCCAAAAGGGCTGTGGTAAATATATCAGATTATGCGGTCAGCAGAAGCTGGACGAGTTATATCAGGAATATGAGGCTTACCTGTCTGGTTCTACCAGCGAGGGATTCGGGCTTTCCCTGATGGAGGCCATTGGATCAGGCCTGCCCATCATTGGTTTTGACGTCCGGTATGGGAACCAAAACTTCATTGATGAGGGGGAGAATGGTTATTTAATTCCGGGCGGAGATAAAATGGATAAGAAGGAGCGGGTGCGGGAGCTGACGGAACGGATCGTCAGATTGTTTAAGGAAGCGGACCTGGAGCGCTTCCATCAGCACGCTTATCAGAAAGCGAAGAGCTATCTTACGGGAGAGGTGGAGAAGAGATGGGCAGAGACAATCAATCAGAGCAGATAGTGCTCCTTTTTGACTATTATGGGCAGGGCAGCAAAGATTTACATACTTCCTTTAAGAAGGCGGGATATGATTTCCCGGCAGTCGTAATAGAGGACGACGGCTTTCTGCCGGAGGATGTTATCTCGGTATTTGGGTTTTTTCTGGGGGATTTCAGGGAACAGGAGAACGTTCCAGGAAAGCCGCGGTACTTTAACCAGATTTCGGTACCGGATTACTGGGAGATCAGCGGGAATAACAGCAACGGCAAAATCAGCGATTACAACCGGGAGCGGGGAAGGATTTTTTATGCCGAGCCTGCCCATAAGAGGCTGGTTAATGTAGTGGACTGGCTGGACGAGAGGGGAATTGTGAGAGTAAGCGATCACTATAATCGCTATGGGGCGCTTTATGCCAGGACGATCTTTAACGCCAGGGGGCAGAAGGTGAATAAGTCCTGGTTTTCGGCCGCAGGTCAGGAAGTCATTGTGCTGAACTATGTTACCGGGGATATTGTGCTGAACGAGGGGAAGGAAGTAAAATTTTTCAGGACAAAGACGGAATTTATTCTTTATTTTCTCAAGCGTGCGGGATTGGAGCCTGACAGGCTGTTCTTCAATTCCCTGTCTACGCCTTTCTTTGTATCTAATGCCCTGGGCGGAGCGGAGAAGAGAGATATATTATTCTGGCAGGAGCCTGTGAGGGATGAGATTCCCGGGAATATGCAGATGATCCTGCGGGGAGAGGCGCCCAGGACGGCCCAAATTATGGTGCAGATGGAGAATTCGTATACGAGATTGCTGGAGCTGGGGGCGTCTCGGGAAATGGTGCGGAAGCTGGGCTTTATTTATCCATTCAAGAGAAAGAACAGGCGCAGGATGGAAGCGCTGATTTGTACCAATTCTGACCGGATTGAGCATTGCAGGGAGATTGTTAAAGCGATTCCGCAGATGCATTTTCACATTGCCGCCCTGACGGAAATGTCGTCAAGGCTTATGGAAATGGAGGCATTTAATAATGTCAGTCTATATCCGGGCGTGAAATCAGAGGTTCTTAAGGAACTTTTTGATAAATGTGATTATTATCTTGATATTAATTATGAAGGGGAGATTGTCTCTGCGGTACGGAGAGCTTTCCTGAATAACCAGCTGATTTTCGCTTTCCAGGAAACAGCCCATAACAGGGACTATGTAAGCAGCAGGCAGGTTTATCCTGTTAAGGAAGCGGACAGGATGATTGCTGATTTCAGGGAGACTATCGGAAAGGTGTCTGTACTTGCGGAGCGTTTGCAGAAGCAGAGGGCGGCTGCGCTGGTGGAATTTTCGGAGGATTACAGGAGGTTTTTGGAAGAGGGGAAGTAATATATACAGAGGAGCGGGGAGAGGGAAAATTTTGATAAACTGCAGGATTGCTTTTGGGGAGGGATGGCAATGAAGGTGTTCATATCGTGTACAAACGGGCTGGCCGGCGCAGCGCAGGATGCACAGGAAATGGTTTCCCGTGTTGGTCATCAGCTGGGGTTTCGGAATATGGGGATATATGTTTATGATTCAAGGAATGAAAGCAATGAAAGTTTGAGTTCCCGATACGATGGCATCATTGCCAGTATCTCCGCTGGAGACATTGTCTTTTTTCAACACCCGACATGGAATCAACTGAAGTTTGAAGAAGGGCTGATTGACCGTATAAAGGCATATGGAGGAAGAATAGTCATTGTTGTGCATGATGTGGAGGCACTTATGTTCGAGAGCAGCCGCTTTATGCTGGGGTATGTGATAGGTTTATTTAATTCTGCAGAGGTTCTTGTGGTGCCTTCTTATGCCATGAAAGCGTTCTTGCAGGATAATGGAATTCGGGAAGATATGAAATTTGTAGTGCAGGAGCTTTGGGACTATATAACGGACATTCGTTTTCCGCAGGCACCCAGATTTCAGAGAGAAATTCATTTTGCGGGAAACCCGTCTAAATTTTTATTTCCACAGCAATGGAACTATGATGTGCCTCTGAAGGTATATACGGCGGAACAATGTACAGGAAAAAATGTGCAGGTTATGGGATGGATGGTTCCCGACAGCCTTTTGCTGGAATTATCAAAGGGTGGATTTGGCTTGGTATGGTATGGGAATGACTACTGGCATCAGTACATGAAATATAATAATACCATTAAACTTAGCGCTTATTTGGCAGCAGGGATTCCGGTGATCGTACCAAGAGGAATTTCCAATCAGTATTTGATTGAGGAAAATCATCTTGGGATGGTAGTCGATAGCCTGGACGAGGCAGTAGAGCGGGTTGGAAATATGGAGGAGACGGAGTACCAGGAATATGTGGGACAGGTGAGAAATTTTGCGCCCTTGCTTCGTAATGGTTACTTTATTAAAAAATTTCTGATAGATGCAATTCAGATGCTGTTGCGGGCAGATATGCGCCATCTCCCGATACCGCATACCGTTTTAGCGGAGAAAAAACAGGATTCGCTGTTTGGAGGGAAGAAAATAAATGTCATGGATATGCAGGAAACATTAGCATATGTAAATGACAGGAAGATATCGGTGGCCCGTTTCGGGGACGGGGAAATAGATTTAATGACGGGGCATTCCATCCCTTATCAGGATTATGATCAGGTGTTGGCGGAAAGGTTGAAGAAAATCATTACCATGCCGGATAATGAGAAATTATTGGTGTGCCTTCCGGATGTTTTTGGGAGGCGGGAGCGATATACTGCTGAATGTAATTCCTTTTGGTCTGGTCATCTGGAGCGTTATCATGATTTTTATAAAGAGATTTTATCCAGTAAAAAGCATTATGGCAGCACTTTTCTTTCGCGGCCGTATATAGACTTGGCTGACAAATCAGTATCCGGAGAACACTTCTGGAATTTGAAAGAATTTTTTACGGACAAGGATATATTGATTGTAGAAGGAGTCTATTCACGGTCAGGTGTGGGAAACGATCTGTTCGAGGGAGCTAGATCGGTAGAACGGATTATCTGCCCATCTCGAAATGCATATAGTAAATACGGTGTGATTTTGGACGTAATCTGTAAATATGGGGAGAATAAGCTGATTCTGCTTATGTTAGGACCTACGGCGAAAGTGTTGGCTTATGATCTTGCTTGTGAGGGGTATTGGGCGGTAGACATTGGACATATTGATTCGGAATATGAGTGGTATAAGAAAGGGGTTACTCAAAAAATTAAACTCAGTAATAAGCACACAGCGGAATTTAATTTTGATGAATATATTGATTTACAAAACGATGCTGTTTATACCGGAGAAATAGTGGAGATGTTGACCGATTAATGTTTAGAACATATTGCGCCAATATGAGCGCTTTTTGCTAATGTTGTATGTACAATGTTACTATAAAACGGCAAAGCCACGAATCGTGATGCATCAGGATAGAATGGGAGCATAGATATGAAAACATATATTACACGGATTAACGGATGGTCATTACGGGACAAGTCCCATTATATGCAGCATATGGTTGCCGAGGCAGCTCACCAGCTGGGCTGTAGGGAGATGGGGATTTATCGATATTACGCAGAAGACGAAAGCGGGGAGAGCCTGAGCAGCAGGCTGGACGGGATTATTGCGGGTATCAACCGGGGCGATCTTGTCATCTGTCAGTTTCCTACAGGGAACGGCATGAGGTTTGAACATGCACTGGTGTTTCGCCTGAAGGCATACGGCGCCCGGATTGCGGTGCTGATCCATGAATTGGAGGCTCTGGCTGATGAGGGTAATAAATCTCTGCTGGGGAGTATTGTAGAACTGTACAATCAGGCGGAAGTACTGATTGTTCCAACTTATGCCATGCGGCAGTGGCTAATAGACAACGGGATACATAAGGGCATGAAGTTTGTGGTACAGGAAATGTGGGATTATACCGTCAGAGAGTCGCTTTTCAATACGCCGACATTCAGAAAGGAGATTTACTTTACAGACAGTGAAGGCTTTGAGGGGATGGCTGACTGGAACGATTCGGTGCCGTTGAATTTGTATAATGCTTCAGCAGGCCAGGGAAATGTACGGAACCTGGGGGAACGGGAGCCGTACCAGCTTCTTTCGGAGTTAAATAGAGGGGGAGGTTTCGGGCTTGTATGGTATAGGGATACATATTCCTGTCAATATATGGAGAAAAGTAATTCCTTTTCTCTCGCGAGATATCTGGCGGCAGGGATGCCCGTCATTGTACCTGCCGGGGGGGCGCATCAGACATTGGTTGAGATGAATCACCTGGGATTAGCGGTAAATACGCTGGAAGAAGCGACAGCGCTGATTGAGAGAATGACAGAAGGGGAATACCGGGAGTATATAAAGGCTGTGGAACAGTTTGCGCCGGCCGTACAGAATGGGTATTTTACAAAGAAGTGTCTGTGCGAAGCGATGCAGGCATTTTACAGGAAAGATGCAGGAAGGCTTCCTTTGCCAGAGCGGGTTTATGAGACCGGAGAGTGCGTATTCAGATCGTCTGTACTGCGGGAATCCTATGGCGGAAATGTGGCTTTTTCATGGGATTTTCAAGGAGAAGCGGAAGGCTTTTTGATATATGATACAAAAGGAGTACTGTTGGGAAATACGTGGGATCTTCATCAGCATTACCTTTTGCTGAAGAAACTGGAAAGTGAAAACGGTGTTATTATAAAAGCCTATGTGGAGACATTAAAAGGGAAGTTGGTTCTGGCGGAATCAGAACCGGCTTATCTACAGGAATGGAGTTTTGACAGTCCCAAGGTCAGCATGGTCATACCGGCATTTAATGCGGAGAATTATATTGCAAGATGTATTGATACGGTTCTAGCCCAATCGCAATCGGATGTGGAAATTATTGTTGTAGATGATGGAAGCTCGGACCGTACACCTGAGATAATTGATTGGTATGCTGAAAAGTACGGAAATATCGTAGCGATACATCAGGAAAACAGTGGGGTCGCGGCGGCGAGAAATACAGGAATGATGCATGCAAACGGTGAGTATATAGGGTTTATGGATAATGACGATTTGCTATATCCAAGCATGGTGGAAAGGCTGTATCAGTCTGCAAAGAAGAACGATTGCGACATTGCGGTAACCTCTGTATATTTGGTTTCAAATATTGAGTATGCGAACCTTGTGCGTTACTCAATAAAAGAGGATGAGCCTATAACCGCGGATAGTTTTTTCGCACATATAGTTACGGGCATGAGCTTGGGGTAGTTGACTGGAATAAATTATATCGCTTATCCCTTGTGAAAAAATGGGAAATGCCGTCTATTCCTTATGACGATGTGGCGTGGACTACCTGTATATTGTCATATGCCGATAGAATCTGCTATCTGGATGATCATTCATATGAATGGGACAGGCGTGCCCAGGACAGCTCACAATTGGATGGGTGGCTGAAGAAATCAAAGCAGGAAATGTTTGAACAGCGGAAAAGGGCAATTATGTTTTTTATGGAAAGAGGAAATCCGGAAAAGATGCACTTGTTAAAAGAAGCTGCGAGTGCATTTTTGTCCCGCCGGGAAAATTCATTCCAGGAAAAGGAATATGGAAGGCTGAGGGATGAAATAGAAAAAAATTTTTGAATTAAAACGTAATTCGCTCCTAATTGAGACGAAGGGGAGAGGGCTCTATCAATGTTCTATGGCCCCTGTTTGACCGATAATATCTCAATCATGTTATTTTTCGCGACTTTGCCGCTCATGGTAACAATATGCGCAAATACGATTGAATTCAAAAGCAAAATTCTATTGTCATGAATTGAGTAAAAAGCGATCTTATTGACTTAAAAAGTCAATAAGATCGAAAGGATTGCCTTGGAGTGTACGTTGACTTTACCTGCGGAAAAAGCTATACTGAAGACAGCGGATGAGAAAAGCGGCGTTGGACGGGGGAGTTTTTCGGAAGGAGCATTTCGGCATGGCGAGGACAGTAGGGATTGGCAATCAGGATTTTGAAGTAATTCGGAGCCGCGGGTATTTCTATATCGATAAGACGGATTTCATCCGGGAATGGTGGGAAAGCGGAGACAGCGTGACACTGATTGCCCGTCCCAGGCGTTTCGGAAAGACGTTGAACATGAGCATGCTGGAGAAATTCTTTGATTTAAAGCATGCCGGCAAGTCTGCGCTTTTTCAGGGGCTTTCTATATGGCAGAGGGAGGAATACCGGGCTTTGCAGGGAACTTATCCTGTGCTGTTCCTGAGCTTTGCAGTCGTAAAGGAGAATACTTTTACAGAGGCCAGGAAAAGCATGTGCCGGGTCATTGAGGAACAGTATAATAAGCATGACTATCTTTTGGAGGGGAATCTGCTCAATGATAAAGAGAAGGCATATTATGGCGAGGTGCGTGCGGAGATGTCGGACAGCACGGCTGCGGCTTCCCTGCGGTCTCTGTCGGATTTCCTGAGCAGATATTATGGGAAAAAGGTTATCGTCCTATTGGATGAATATGATACGCCCATGCAGGAGGCCTTTGAGGGAGGCTACTGGGAGGAGATGGTGGCTTTCGTAAAAAGCCTGTTCAATGCCGCCTTTAAGACCAATCCTTATTTAGAGCGGGCCGTGATGACGGGAATCACAAGAGTTAGTAAAGAGTCCATATTCTCTGATTTGAACAATCTACAGGTAGTGACAACCACATCCGAAAAATATGCGGATTGTTTTGGCTTTACGGAGGAGGAAGTGTTCAATGCGTTGGACGAGTACGGGTTGGGAGACCGGAAAGACCAGGTGAAGAACTGGTATGACGGATTTACATTCGGTAAAAAGTCGGATATCTATAACCCGTGGTCCATCATCAATTTCCTTGATCATCGAAGAGTGGGGGCTTACTGGGCAAATACCAGTTCCAACGGGCTTGCAGGGAAGTTGGTGCGGGAGGGCAGCGCGGATGTGAAGAAGGCTTTTGAATGCCTGCTCCGGGGAGAGACGATCCAAGTGGAGATGGACGAGCAGATTGTCTATAATCAGCTGTCCACGAAAAAGAACGCCATTTGGAGCCTGCTGCTTGCAGGCGGCTATCTGAAGGTGAAGACTTTCCATTCACATACGACGAAGTATGGGGAGTGGAAGGAAGATTATGAGCTGGAGCTCACTAATTTTGAAGTCAGAGTCATGTTCCGGAATATGGTGAGGGATTGGTTCGATTCTGCGGCATCTGATTACAATGATTTCGTCAAGGCTCTGTTACTGGATGATTTGAAGGCCATGAACATTTATATGAACCGGGTAGCGGCAGAGATGTTCAGCAGCTTTGATGCAGGGACGAAGCCCTCTGAGAAAGCGCCGGAGCGGTTTTATCATGGTTTTGTTCTGGGACTGATGGTGGAACTTGCTGACAAATATGTAATCATGTCGAACCGGGAGAGCGGATTCGGACGGTATGATGTGATGTTGGAGCCGAGACAGAAAACTGGAATCTCGGAAAATGATGGAATTATCATAGAATTCAAGGTACAGGACGAGGACGAGAAGGAGCTGTCGGACACGGTGCAAAGCGCCCTGAAACAGATTGACGAGAAGAATTATCAGGCAAATCTGGCCGCCAAAGGGATTCCCGGGGAGCGTATCCGGAAATACGGCTTCGCGTTCTGCGGAAAGAGAGTATTGATTGGGGCAGGCGCCCATAAGACAGTCAACTGAAACTTTCCCTGTACTTTTCCCGCCATGCGTGATAAAATAGCCTATATACCAATTGCCGGACAGCCTGCATTGCCGGATTTACTACATTGCAAAACATCTGAGGGGCCATGGGACTGTAACGGAAGAGTAGGAGGCGTATTATGGAAACAGAAATCAAGAACAATATCACGGAGGCGGAGGAAACCGCGGCGGCGTCCAATGCACCGGCAGAGCCTGTGGAAACCATGGCAGACTACGACAAGGAGCTGGAGGCATCCTTCCGCAAGATCAACGAGGGAGATATTCTTTCCGGTACAGTGATTCACGTCAGCGAGGAAGAAGTTACACTGGATTTGAATTACTATGCTCCCGGTGTCATCAAGGCAGCAGACATGAGCAGGGATCCGTCTTTTTCACTTGTAAATGATGTACATGTAGGCGATAAGATAGAGGCCACCGTGATAAAGAGGGACGACGGAGCAGGCAATATCCTTCTGTCCTGTGCGGAGGCGAAGGAAGTGTTGGGCTGGGATAAGCTGAATGCCTGTCTGGAGGAGAAGGCCATTCTGCCTGTAAAGGTCAGCGAAGTCGTCAATAAGGGTGTGGTTGGGTACCTGGAGGGAATCAGGGGCTTTATTCCCGCGTCTCATCTGGCATTGTCCTATGTGGAGGATCTGAGTACCTTTGTGGGCCAGACCCTGGACGTGCGCGTGATCACCGTGGAGAAGGAGAAGAAGAAACTGGTGCTTTCCGCCCGGGATGTGCTGAAGGAGAGAGAGGCGGAGAAAATGAACCAGAAGATCGCCATGATGGCTCCCGGCACCGTTCTGGAAGGAAAGGTGGAGAGCCTGATGCCTTACGGCGCATTTGTAGATCTGGGGGGCGGCTTAAGCGGCCTGATACATATTTCCCAGATCAGCCAGAAGCGCATTAAGAATCCTTCCGAAGTGCTGAAGGAAGGCGATACGGTTAAAGTCAAGGTGCTGAATACCAACAATAACAAGATCAGCCTGAGCATGAAGGCCGTGGAGGAGAATGCGGAGCCGGATCCTGTGGAGGAGAAGGTGGCCGCTCAGTACAGCTCCGGGAAATCCGTGGGAACCTCTCTTGGGGATTTGCTGAAAGGTCTGAAATTGTAAGGTTTTACAGGGCGGTTCAGCGATGTGCTGAACGGCCATTGATGAGGAGCGGGCAATTCCGCTCCTTATTTGTCATTTTTACCGGCAGGGGATTCGGAGCAGGGAAAGGAGAGGGGGCAGTATGGACAGTTCAATGATCATAGAAACCATAGGCTATCTTGGATCAGCGTTGGTGTTGGTGTCGTTCTTAATGGCTTCCGTGGTGAAGCTGCGGGTGATTAATTCCGCGGGCGGCCTGATTTTTGCAGTGTATGCGCTGCTGATTCATTCTTATCCCACAGCGCTGATGAATTTCTGTCTGGTGGGAATCAATCTCTATTATCTGGCCCGCCTGCGGCATCCGGACAGACATTACACTTTAATTGAGGAAAAAAAGGACAGTCCTGTGCTTCAGGCGTTTCTGCGGCACTATGGACAGGATATTGAGGGCTGTTTTCCGGGGCTTGAGATTGAGACAGAAGACGCGGATGTGGTCTGTCTTGTCTGCCACAAGATGACGCCTGCAGGCATTCTGCTTGGAAAGAGGCGGGAAGGCGGCGCCCTGGAGATTCTGTTGGACTATTCCACGCCGGAGTACAGGGATTGTTCCGTGGGGAAATATCTGTATTCCCGTCTGCCGGAGCTAGGCGTGGACAGCCTGACCTATTCCCGGGAGCCTCTGAAGCATGAGGCATATCTGAAGAAAATGGGTTTTGCCAGGGAAAAGGGTGTGTATGTGAAAAGGATAAAGGGCTTGTAAAGCGGAAGACTTTGCGCAGAATGCGCGGAAAGAGGTTATCTATGGACATTGTGGAAAATCAAGGGAAAATCAGGGAGTACAGGGAGCGGGCCAGGGAGTTGGTGGCTCAGATGACCCTGGAAGAGAAGGTGGAGCAGACTGTGCACGAGGCTCCGGCTGTGGAGCGGCTTGGCATCAAGGCCTATAACTGGTGGAACGAGGCGCTTCACGGCGTGGCAAGGGCGGGGGTGGCCACCGTATTTCCCCAGGCTATCGGACTTGCGGCGACCTTTGACGAGGAACTGTTGGAGCAGGTGGGGGATGCCGTCTCCACAGAGGGCAGGGCCAAGTTCAATATGCAGCAGGCGGAGGGGGATACGGGGCTTTACAAGGGCCTGACTTTCTGGTCTCCCAATATCAATATTTTCCGGGATCCCAGATGGGGCAGGGGACATGAGACATTCGGGGAGGACCCGTATCTGACCTCCCGGATGGGAATCGGCTATATTAAGGGGCTTCAGGGACATGACGAGAAGTTTCTGAAGGCGGCTGCCTGCGTGAAACATATCGCGGCACACAGCGGTCCGGAGGGAGTCCGGCACAGTTTTAACACAGTAGTGGGAAAACAGGACCTCTATGAGACGTATCTGGCAGCCTTCAAGGCCTGTGTCCAGGAGGGGCATGTGGAGGCAGTGATGGGAGCCTATAACTGCATCAACGGTGTGCCCTGCTGCGGCAATCATGAGCTGTTGGAAGAAATCCTGCGGGGCGAATTCGGATTTGAGGGACATGTGGTCAGCGACTGCGGCGCCATTATGGATTTCCATGCAGGGCATCATATTACGGATACGCCCATGGAGTCGGCGGCTATGGCCATGAACAATGGCTGCGACTTAAACTGCGGCAGTATGTATCATTTCCTGAAACAGGCAGTGCGGGAAGGCCTGGTGAATGAAAAGCGTCTGGACGAGGCTCTGGTGAATCTGTTCACGGCCCGGATGAAGCTTGGCGTATTAGATCAGAAGGAAGAAAATCCCTATGACAGGATTCCGTACAATGTGGTGGACAGCGAGCCTATGCGCAGGCTGAACCGGGATGTGGCGGCAAAGAGCGTGGTGCTGCTGAAAAACGAAAACGGTATTCTGCCTCTGGACAAATCCGCCATCAAAACCATCGGTGTCATCGGCCCCAATGCCAATAACCGGAAAGCGTTGGTGGGCAATTATGAGGGAACGGCTTCCAGGTACTGGACCATCTCCGAAGGCATTCAGGATTACCTGGGAAGTGACGTGCGTGTCATGTTTTCCGAGGGCTGCCATCTCTATCATGAAAAAGTGGAAGGCCTGGGGGAGAGGCATGACCGTTTATCGGAAGTGAAAGGCGTCTGCAGCTACAGTGATGTGGTGGTGGTGTGCCTGGGACTGGATGCCAGTCTGGAAGGAGAACAGGGCGACGCCAACAATGAGTACGGCAGCGGAGATAAGCCTGATCTGAATCTTCCCGGGCTTCAGCAGGAGATTCTGGAGACGGTTTATGCAAGCGGGAAACCGACTATTCTTGTGCTTTTGTCCGGCAGCGCATTGGCGGTAAACTGGGCGGACGAGCATGTACCGGCCATTCTGCAGGGATGGTATCCCGGAGCGGAAGGCGGACGAGCCATAGCGGAGATCCTGTTTGGGGAGCGCTGCCCTGAGGGAAAGCTGCCCGTGACTTTCTACCGTTCCTGTGAGGAACTGCCGGATTTCGAGGATTATAATATGAAGGGAAGGACTTACCGCTACATGACGGGAGAGGCGCTGTATCCCTTCGGATACGGATTGTCCTACACAAGCTTTGCCTATGGAAAGGCGGAAGCGGATTCGTATCAGGTGACGGAAAAGGGCGTTACCATCCGTGTCCCGGTGAAAAATACCGGTTCTGCAGCCGGAGGCGAGACCGTGCAGGCCTATGTGAAGATTGAGAGGGAAGGCACACCGAATGCGCAGCTGAAGGGAATCTGCAAGCTGCATCTGGAACCCGGTGAGGAAAAGGTGGCTGAAATTCATCTGCCTGCAGAACGCTTCGGGCTGTATGACCAGGAAGGAAAGCTGCAGATTATGGAAGGGCAGGCCAGTGTCTACATAGGCGGACAGGCTCCCGATGCCAGAAGCGAAAAGCTGACAGGGAACAGAGTGGAGAAGCTTGAGCTGACCATTGGATAATGAAGAATACTGAAAATCAGAGTACAAAAATCAGAATAGACAAAGAAGGAGAAGAGGATTTATGAAACAGGACTTGATTGTAATTTTGGACCTGGGCAGCACACAGAATACGGTTCTGGCCAGGGAAATCCGTGACCTTGGCGTTTACAGCGAGATTCATCCCCATGATATCACGGCGGAGGAACTGGCGGCGCTTCCCAATGTGAAGGGCGTGATCCTGAACGGGGGAGAGAACCGGGTTGTGGACGGGCAGGAGGTGCAGATCAGGGAGGAGCTTTACGGACTGGGCTATCCCATGATTTCTGTGGATTATCCTCAGTCAAAATGCAGCAACTGCCTTTCTGCGCTGCCGGATCAGGAGGCATTGAAGAAGTTCCTGTTTGACACCTGCAAGGCGGAAACCAACTGGAATATGAAAAATTTCATTGAAGATCAGGTGGAACTGATCCGGCAGCAGGTTGGGGACAGGAAGGTGCTGCTTGCCCTCTCCGGCGGTGTGGATTCTTCCGTTGTGGCTGCAATGCTCATCAAAGCCATAGGAACACAGCTGACCTGCGTTCATGTGAACCATGGGCTCATGCGCAAGAATGAGTCCGAAAGTGTTGTGAAGGTGTTCCGGGATGAGCTTCATGCAAACCTGGTCTATGTGGATGCATCCGAGCGCTTTCTGGGGAAACTGGCAGGCGTGGCTGATCCGGAGCAGAAGCGCAAGATCATCGGCGGGGAATTCATCCGCGTCTTTGAAGAGGAGGCCAGGAAACTGGAAGGCATTGACTTCCTGGGACAGGGCACCATCTATCCGGATATCATTGAGAGCGGCACAAAGACGGCAAAGATGGTGAAATCACATCACAATGTAGGGGGACTGCCCGAAGATTTGAAATTTGAACTGGTGGAGCCGCTGAAACAGCTGTTCAAGGATGAGGTGCGGGCCTGCGGCGTGGAATTGGGACTGCCCCATGACATGGTGTACCGTCAGCCCTTCCCGGGACCGGGCCTGGGCGTAAGATGCCTGGGGGCGATTACCAGGGACCGTCTGGAAGCCGTGAGGGAAGCCGATGCCATTTTGCGGGAGGAGTTTGCCAGGGCCGGACTGGATAAAAAGGTATGGCAGTACTTCACGGTGGTGCCGGATTTCAAGTCCGTGGGCATGAAGAATAACGCCAGGGTGTTTGAATACATGGTGATTATCCGGGCCATTAATACCGTGGATGCCATGACGGCTTCTGTGGAGAAGGTGGACTGGGATGTGCTGGAGCGGATTACGAACCGCATTCTGGCTGAAGTGGAGAATGTGAATCGGGTCTGCTATGATATGAGCCCCAAGCCACCGGCGACAATAGAATTTGAGTAACGGATAAAATCCCGGAAACACTGATAAAATGGGCGTTTCCGGGATTGCTTTATGCCTGTTGGCTCTAAAATGGCT
>CAJUGL010000055.1 GCA_910586515.1 uncultured Acetatifactor sp. | reverse complement strand
CTGTCTCGTGATTTTCGTGCAAAATGCGCACGAAAACACTTCGCGGAGGCACCTGAGAACAGTAACCCTTTCCACTACTCGCGCGCGGTCCGTGCGCCGCTTCAGCGGCAAAATTCCACCGCGCGGGCCTGCGCATAAAAAACCCCGAAGCCAAACGCCCCGGGGTTTTTACTGTTTACGGCTTAGCAGTCAGCTGGCCGTCATTCCTGTTCGGACACGCTTTCGCTTGGGACAAAACGTAGCGGTACATAAGGCACCAAAGTACGGTGCCTAAGTACCGACGTTTTTTTACAGTCCTCACAGAAACAACGGCCATCTGCCAGCGAAATCCCAACCCGTGAAAAGTAACCCGGGGTGTTCTTATTCTTCCGCCGCTTCTCTGCTTCTGGCTCTGAGCCGTCCCGCCAGCATGTTCAGCATGGCCCCGCAGGCCGCAAAACACACCGCGTAGAACTTCCCCAGGCCGCTGCCGTATAATACCAGCAGCTTTCCGATCAGGGGAATATGGAATACCACACGCCCGATCAGATCTTCATAGCGGGCCGTCACCGGGTCCGCCTCCGCATTGGCGTCCCCCTTGGTGACAAACTCTCCCTCCACAATCCGGTTTCTCACCGCCCTGTGGGTCACCACATCTCCGTTTTTATGAAAAGCAATGATATCGCCGTCGACAATCTCCTCCGGCGCCGTTTTCTCCACATACACCACGCTTCCTACCGGAATGCCGGGTTCCATGCTGCCGCTCACCACCCCGTACACCTCGTAACCGAGAAGTCTGGGCACAGCCAGGGGCAGGCAGGAAACCAGCACCGCCAGCAGAATCCCCGTCCCTGCGACGCTGCAAAGAAGAGGCCAAAACCTAAACTTCATTTTTTGCCTCCTTCTTCCGGACATACCTGTAACGCCATATTCCGTATATCAGCAGCAACGCAAAGGCGCTTACCATGGCTATCCTGACCGCCCGGGGAATCTTCAGCAGCGCTGCGTTCGGACCTTCTCCCGGACCTGCCAGAGGCACTCCGGGGTCATTGATGTCCTCCGTCTCATTGGGGGCTGTACCTTCCTCCCCCTGCTCCTGGGGCACCGGGGCATCCGGCAGATTTTCCTCCTCAGGAGGAGTCTCTCCCCCCGCTGCGCCGCCTCCCGGAGGCAGACCTGTACCGCCTACTACTACAGTCTGCAGCCCCAGATCGGTCACCGTTCCGGGAATGATGGTTACCCCTCCCTCAGGCACGGGGGTGTACACGAAAGTAAACTCATTTTCCGCCACATTCTCCGAAAGCGTACCCACCAGGTTGTAGGCCTGGGGCTGGTAACCCGCTATATAGAGATAGGCCACCACCGGCCTGTCGCCTATGTTGCCGTAATATGTCTCGCTGGGCGCCAGCTCATTCCCTTCCACATCCCGATAATTGACATTATAGGCCACCGCATCCTTCAGCAGACCGTAAGCCACTACATAATCCCTGTCCTCGGTCACCAGAAAGGATGTAGTCTCCGCGGTATTGTTATCCCTGCCGCTCTGGCGGATTCCTTTTACATAGTATTTGCTGTTGTCATGCAGCTTCACGTCCCGCAGACTGAAATTGATGCGGTCCCCATAATTCAGGTTCTCGAAGACAATCATCTCGCCTCCGCCCACAGTGCCCTGCTGACCTGAAAAGAAACGAACGGTATACGTATATCTGGCCTCCGCCTCCGCAGGGGGCTGAAACATCAGGGTCAGCGCCAGCGCAAGGACAAAGGCAATCCCCCTTCCTGTCAGACGAACTGCCCGGCCTGCGGCTGTGCCCACGGCTGTGACTGCAGCTTTGCCTATGACATTGCCGCAGGCTTTGTTCCCTGCCCGGACAGCATTCCTTCTTCCTGCCATGTCACTCACCCTCCTTCTTTCCCTTCTCTTTCCTGCCCTGGGCCAGACTGTACACCGCCAGCGCCAGCAGCAGGCCGCCGCTCACTCCCATGGCCGCAAAAAACGGCCCAAGCCTGGTCTCGTCGCTGGTCCGCACGATCTGAGTCCTCTGCCTGGTCTCCGACTCCTCCACCGTAGTGGGCGGCGTGCGCAGCTCCACCGCGAAATTCATCTGCAGATCCGCCAGCGTATCCTGATAGTCATTGCCCTGGGTCTCTCCGTCCAGCGCCACCACCAGCGTAATCCCTCCGGCCTGCCCTGCGCCCAGACTGTCCAGATAGAAAAAATCCTCCAATGCCCCGGTGGCCGCGTGAAGCCCCTCCCCGGCGGCGCTGAGTGCGTCTCCGCCCACCGTATCGCTGGAAAAGAGCACCTTCTCCTCTCCTGCCTTATCCGTGTAGGTCAGCATATAGGTATAAGCTCCTCCGGACGTGCCGCTGTTGGCGCTGCGGTCCTCAAGGGAATAGAGCACCTTGTTCGTCATGTACCAGTCCGTAGCCTCTCCGCTGTCGTTCCGCAGAGCCAGCCGGAAGGTTATGCTGTCCCCGGGCTGCAGTCCGGACACCGCGTCGTCCATCTGCGCCGCGCCGAAATTGCTCACCATCCCTTCCTCTTCCGTGAAGGACACCTGCCAGCCCTCTCCTCCCTGAAATTCCTCTGCGCAGACTTCCAGCGCCATCCCGCCAAGCAGCAGGGATGCTGCCAGCATGCCTGTCACTCTTTTCTTCATGCCGTTCATGCCATATCCTCCTGATTCCCGTTCCGCTGCCTTGATTCCGGCCCTTCCGCCGGGGTTCTGCCGCCCTGTCTCCCGGTACCCCATCGCATTAATCCTCCGACACTCAGCCTTCGCCGCTTACCCGGAAATAATGCGTCTGTGTACTAGTATCCTCTCGTCACCTGTTTCAGGCTCAGCGTTCCGTCCTCTCCGATCTCCGCTCTGCATCCCCATGCGCTCCAGATAGCATCCTCCGGATTGTGCGTCTGCACCGCATCTGCCTCCACTTCCACGCCGAAGTTTGCTCCGTCATATTCGTAAGTGGTTTTGATGGTCTTGTACTTCCCGTTCACTTCCACTGTCTGGGATACCCGGGAAGCCGTGATTCCGTCCACTGTCAGCGAATCCGTAAAGGGCGCCGTCTCCTCCCCCACGCCCAGCACATGCCGATAGTACAGCACTGTTCGTTCCTCCGTGGAGGCTTCCTGATCCACCAGCCAATGCTCCCCCAGATTCACCAGGTTCAGGTTGATCAGATCCGGAGACAATTCCTGTATCTTCGCTCCGTCCCCGTTTTCCCAATATTTATAGATGCTGACCCGCACATACTCGTCTATTGTGCCGCTGTTTGCTACCGACAGCACCTCCGGATAGGTCCGGCCCATTTTGAACTCCTCTCCCTCGGCAAGCATCCGGGTGAAAAGAGTGCCGATCACTTCGTCCCATTCACCGTTGGAGTCCTCCCCGTAGTCTCTCCAGGAGATCCGGGTGCCGTTCTCCAGCAGACTCACGCCGATATTGTGCATTTGTACCCGGGAAGTGTAGTTCTCCGAGTAATAAGTCAGCGCCGCCCTGGTTCCTCCTATGCTGCTGCCCAGAAGCAGAACCGCCGCACAGGCGAACAGAACTGCCGTCACCGCCGGGGATGCCAGCTTTTTGTTCAGTTTCTCCAGACTGCCTTTCGCCATTATTCCCCACCCCCTGTCTCACCTTCCGCGCCGGTGCTGAAGCTCTCCAGCGTTACCGACCAGTCCGCATAGGGATTCCCGTCCGCGTCATACTGCACCGGAGTGCTCTCATAGACCACCACCACATTGAATTCCAGAGGGTCCTTGATGTCCGCCGGAACGTCCAGGATCTTTACCTGCAGCTCATCCGTTATCTCTCCTCCGTTGACAATGTCGCTATAGTAATAGAATCCGTCTTCTCCAAGGCTCCACTTGCCGGATTCGTCCACATATTCCAGCGTATAGGCGTCTCCGCAGAAAGCCTTCGCCCGCACATACACGGGTTCCGAACCCGCCTCATTGGTTATCTGCAGATGTTTCGTCCAGTTGGAGAAGGTCTCTGTTATCTCCGTCCTGTCCCCCACCTTGATGGGGAAACCTCCTCTCACCAGGGCGTAGGTGGTAAAATAAGCCCTGGCCGTTCCCATGCCCGCGGCCGTTATGCTCAATGCCGCAGCCGCCGCAAGGATAATCCCTGTCCTTCTCTTCATCTCACCATGCCCTCCTTATTCCTGCACCCACTCCCATTCCCCTTCCTCTATGCTGTAAGAGAAACGGTTCGTAATGCCCAGTCCCCCTGTCCGGCGATTCTCATAATCGTTGGTGAACGTGACGGATGCCGTTTCGTCCGCAGTGATGGTAAAGCTTCCCGGGGGTTCCTGGGAAACCAGCTTATACCCTGCCCCGCTGTAAACCTCCGTCACCGTAACCACCGCTCCCACAGGGATATTGTCAATCAGAATCTGTTTCCGGCCCGGTTCCGTAAAGCTTATGGTCACCACGTCGCTGTACACAGTCTCCCCGTCCAGCACCGCCTCCACCTGGAACACGAAAGTGGCCTCGTAGGAATCCTCATAGGTCAGCAGGTCCTTTATGATCTCCAGGGAACCGTAGCGGACGTCCGTCTCCGGCTTTAAGTACACAGTCAGATCGTAAATCCATTCACCTGGATTCGCCGTATTGATCACCCCGTTCTCGTCCGCCTCCTTGGAGGGAACCGCCACCAGTTCCGGTGCAAAACGAATGGTCTTATCCCGGGTGTAGGCCACCGTGGCGATCCGTTCTTCCCCGTCCTCACCCCTGGCGGCAACCACATAATCCTTCACGTCCGCGCCTCTGGCAATGAGCAGATAAAGCCCGGCGTCCAGATTTCCGCCGCTGCCGGAAGTGATGGGACTGTCCAATGCCGCCCCCTGCACAGAGGGAACCTGACCGGGGCCTCCGTCCGCCCCCAGCGCAATACCCGCCGCCTGCTGAGCCAGCTGCTGCCATCCTGCGCCGTCAATGTCCGCTCCGATCTGCAGAGCCGAAAACGCGCCTTTGGAGATAAATCCATAGCCTCCGGCACCTTCTTCAGAGGCATCCGCCACCTTATACAGATCCACAACTACTCCGGCCTCGGCCAGCAGCCCCGCCATCTCTCCGTCTCCGGAACTCACCGTAAGCGTACAGTCCCTGTTCAGGTCCAGATCCTGGGCCGCGCCTCCCGTGAAAGGCACCGCCAGCATAATGCAGGCCGCAGCAGCCAATGCCCATATCCATTTATGTCTCATAAGCCTCTCCTCCTCTTTATCCTTCCGCAGCCGCCTTCCGGTTAATTGATAAATCCCAGCTCCTGCAGGGGCCATACCCGAAAAAGAATCTTTCCCACCAGGAACTCGTCGCTGACGCTTCCCACCTGCTTTGTCCGGCTGTCCACCGATGTGGAGCGGTGGTCTCCCATCACGAATATCCTGCCCTCCGGAACCTGATAGGGCAAAGTAATGTCACAGGCCCCCAGCGCCTTATCCGTCACATAGGGTTCATCCAGCAGCTCCTGATTGACATATACATTTCCGTCCTCGTCTATATCCACCCAGTCCCCGGCCACGGCAATGACCCTTTTCACCAGTATGGCATTATTGTAATAAAACGCAATGACCTCTCCGGTCTCGTAGTGCGTGCTGCTCAGCGCCACCACCACGTCTCCGTCCCACAGCGTATCGGTCATGGATGTCCCCTTGATCTGCAGCACCGGCAGGAACATCACCGCGATGATCACCGCTGCCGCCGCCACCACCAGCAGCGTATATATGGTGCTCCTCAGTACCCTGCCGTAGCTGTGCTTGTGGGTCTCCCGGCGCAGCTCTGCCTCCAGCTGTTCCAACGTGGGTGTCCCGATTTCCTTCCTGCCCATTCTCGTCCCTCTGTCCTTTATGATCTTTCCCTATCAGAACTGCCGCAAAATTGCCTTCCTCTTCTATTTCTTTTTCCCGAAGAAGAATCGTTTTCGCCTGCCCTTCCCTTTTTTCGGGTCTTTCCCCTGATTTTCCGGATTTTCTTCCGGCGTTTCGTCTGCTTTTGTGTCTTTTTCCGCCGATTCGGAGACCGCCCCTGATGCCTGGTCCTCCGCCGGCTCCTCCTCTGACCCGGAGACAGCTTCCTGCTCTTCCTGTCTCCCGGCGGAATCCGGCTCTTCCTCAAGGCATTCCTCCGGCTTTTCGCCCCCTTGCCCGGACAGAGCTTCCCTGATCCCCTGTCCTTCCGGCGGCTCTCCGCTGTCCTGCTCCGGTGAAGCCGAATCCTCTTCCCAATCGGGAATCTCCTCCGGTTCCTGACCGCATCCATCCCCGGCAGTCCTGTCATGGAGCAGGCGAATGTTGTAAAGGTACTGCTCCGCTGCCTTCTGAGCCGTTTCAAACACTCCGTTCAGCCGCAGAGCAGCCTCCGCTATGGAACCGGCCTCCTCCAGCTCTATCCTCCGGTTGGCGCGCTCTTCCTCCAGCGTGCTTTTCAGACGGCGAATCTGATCGTCTTTCTGATCAAGACGCTTTTTCAGACGATCGTAGTTCCTGTTCAGTTCTTCCAGCTGTTCTTCTCTTTCCGCCGACAGCAGCCGCAGCTCCTCAGTCTCTCTTCCCTGAGTCAGCAGCAGCTGCAGAAGCTCTCTCCGGCTCAGCCTGCGCAGTTGCTTATCTGTCATGAATTCTCCCTTTTCTCCGTCCGCCGGAAATGATCTCCCGTGCTCCCGGCCTGAACGCCTCCGCTTCTTCCCGCCCGGGGTTACACATGGTCACCTGCCGCAGGCTCCCTCAGCGCTTCCTGTAGTGAATCAGCAGCCACACCAGCAGTACCAGCAGCATGGGCATGGCTACCGCGGGAGCCACCAGTCTGGCATCCACCTTGACCGCATCCGGCGTTATGGTGACATGGAGTTCCTCCTCGATATTGGCCGTCCGCCGTCCTCTCACCAGAATTCGATGCGTGTTCACCCCGTAAGGAGTACAGGTCACCAAAGTACAGTAATCCGCTCCCTTCGCCAGGTCCAGATCTTTCACTTCCTCCGGCAGAACGATACGGACCTGGTCCACCTGGTAGGTCAGCGTCTCGTCCAGCACCTGCAGCATGAATACATCTCCCTCCTGCACCCTGTCCAGGTTCGTGAACAGCTTCGCAGAAGGCAGCCCCCGGTGCCCGGACAATACGCAGTGAGTTCCCTCGCCGCCCACAGGCAGAGAAGAGAATTCAACATGCCCCACGCCTACCTGCAGCACAGCCTCGTCCGTCCCGTGATAGACGGGAAGAGAACAGTCGATAACCGGAATCTGGATATATCCCATGATGCCGGTTGCGGATACGTCCAGCTGCGAATAGTAATCCGCTGACTCTTCCTCTGTGGGAAAATAGCGATTGGCCCTATTCCACAGAGCCTCATTGTAGGCAACCGCCTTGTTCCAATATTCCTCATATACCTCGCTGTCCAGATCCGCCACGGCCTCAGTGTAGCTGGCTATGGCTTTGGTCTGGTGGAGCGAGTTCCAATAATCGCTGACTGTAGGATACAGCAGCAGGGACAGTCCTACAAGAAGTATGATAACCAATATAATCGTTGACAAATGCTTTTTCATGCAGGGTTCTCCTTGCTGTTGTCCGTCGGGGGACGCGCCCCCGACTTGAAAGCTTTCCGCTTTGGACACAGTCATTTTCAGTTTCATTTATTGCGTTTTACCGTATCAGCATTTCCTGCTGCATTTCACCGGTTCTTACTTCTCTGCGCTCATGCGCTTCTTGGTTACCAGCAGAACGACTGCCGCCAATACCAGAATACCGCCCACTACATAGAAGATTGTGGTACCGATACCACCGGTGGAAGGAAGGAGGGAACCGCCATTGTTGATAACATTCTGTGAGAAGACTCCATTAGAACTATCCACCGCTACACCATTCCATGTCATCGTCCATGTACAAGTTTCAGTTCCGTCATTCACCGAATCCGGTCCATCAAATGTAATCACAATCTGAATAGGATCAATTGTATTGTAACCAGCCGGGGTAACAGTCTCGGTTAATGTATAGATACCCTCTCCAAGACCCTTAAAGGAAATTTTGCCGTCTCTTCCAGTGGTCAGCTTAATGGAGACATCCGTAGGAACAAGCGTCGTCTCGGTAGCTGTCGTTTTCACATATTTCACTGTTGTATCAGCATATAAGCTTTCGGTCCCCTCTACCCGTGTATACAATGTCTTTCCATTATAATCCTTCACATTCTGGGGTACATAATAAACACCTCTGGATTCATCGTACAAATAACCTTCTGTGGTATTTTCATCACCTCTCCCATTCTCTCTGTACGTATCCAATATCGGCGCTTTTTCTGTATACGTACCATCCAGCAATTTCCAGAACGTACCATTGTCAGCTTTGCTGAAGTATTCAACTGTATTGAGTACTACCTGATGAGACGTTCCTGTCAGAGTAAATTCAGCGCCTGGAAGTAAATTTTTCTCAACGGCTTCATTAGCATACTTCATAATATCTAACTGGGTGAGATAAGTCAGGGTTTTTTCTTCCGGCGTCTGACCTAAAACGGTATTCTCCTCATTCAAAGGTAATCCCGGCTTATTCTCATCCTTTGTTCCCTCATACTCTTCATTGGGATCCTTTGAATAATCCAATGACCATGAGTTCTCATTTCCTGACGAACCGATGATAGCATTCTCATTTATTGTCGCCGAATATCTAACGGTAATCTGAGCACCAATCTCATACTTCATTATGTCAGTAAAGGCAATCCGGAATGCATGCTCCTCATTCCCTTCTACCGGGTATACATAGTAATCAGCATTTGCAGGAGCAGGTCCCTCAGCACCAACCACGCCACCGGTTAATGTTGCATTTCCGATAGTAACGCTTACCGTGCCTGCCCCGTCAAAAGTTAATCCTTCAGCCATTGTATCGTTCATAATGAAGTAATAGTAATCATATCCCGTATAATTCGGAACCTTGCTTGTTATCTGGAATGATACATGATCACCAAGGCCCGCATTATTGGATTCTGCCAGGTTTTTATTATCGGTCGGATCATACTCGCCACCATTCTCATACGCATCTTTGCCGTAATAGAATACTTTTTTATCGCCGGTAGGAACTTCTGACTTTACGACAGCAGTGGCATCACCCACTACCTGCAGCATAAATCTGGTGTATGCGCCATCCCCAGCAACAGACTTATCTTTATCCTTGACCAGGTAATAGCCGGAACCTGTTACTTCGATTTCAACATTACCTGTCTCAACAATTTCACCGTCCTCGTTTGTCTTGGTTGTCGCGCTTCCTGCAACTGTCGTAGACAGATTAGCTTCTACCAACTTAGCAAATGTATCTGTTAAAGTAGTATTATCTACACTGCTGCTTTGGAACAATTCACGGTCTGACAGAACCTTTGCCACCTGAGCTGCTGTCTCACAATCTTTAAACGCATTATTATTTTCCTCATCATTAAAGGCTGTCTCGCCTTTCAATGCCTCTAATAACTTACTCCCATCTACACCACTACCCCACTCGATGTTTGAAAGCACCTTATTTCCATCGGTTTCCACCAAATCACCTTTAAATATCTGGTAAGCCTCATAAGTATGCTTAGTCTTATCATCACTATTCTGCTGAACCGTAATGGTGTGCGTCAGTGTATCTGCCGCAAATGCAGTAACGCTCATTCCCAGAACCAATACTGCGGCCAGCAATATGCTGACTATTCTTTTCACTCGCTTCATACGTTTTCTCTCCTTTTCTTTTAAATTTGTTTGTTGCTGAAGCTACGCGGGTAAATTCCCGCAATTCCTTTTTTCCTTTCTTTCAGATTCCAGAGGATATATCCCCCTCACCCCTCCTTTCTCTGAATTTTTTTCTATACATCAGGCCTGCGCCACCAAGCAAAACAATTATGCCGCCTGCCATTGTATATAAAGTTGTACCGGAACCGCCGGTTTCGGGAAGTTTAAACATGGAGTATCTATTGATATACTCAACTTTATGTGTATCATTCTTTGGTACAGTACCTTGTACCTCCAGTTCATTGTCCCTAGGTGTATTACCATCCCCCTCCAACGCATTGTCCTCAGACGTATTACCATCTTCCGACGCATTGTTCACGGGCTTATCGAAATCCCCTTCTACCTCCGTTCCGCTGTATACGACACCCTGAATTTCCGTACCGTCTTTTTCCAATATCGTGTACTTAGTCCCTACAGGCAAGAACTGTATACGGATATATTCTCCGTTCTTCAGCGTAAATTCCTCGCCGTTCGCAATGGTTTCCCAGGCAAGAATGCCGCTGCCGTCAGTCATGGGATTTCCGTCCTTATCATATTTGAGATAGGCGTAATCATCTTTCAATGTACTGCCACTTGGCCCCTGAAGCGTAAGCTTAAATGTAAACTCTTTTTTCGCAAAAAATTCCAGCTGTTCCTTACCCGCAAAAAGCTCTTCTGGTGAATACTCCTTTCCGTCGGCAATTACCTTAACTGTCTTGCGGACTTCCAGATGTCCGAAATCATCATCTGTGGTCTCCGGCGTCAGAGAGGATACGGAAGGCAGGGTAAACTGCATCCAGCAGGTAGAACCGGACTCTCCGCGCTCTGTGTAGAAGAAGTTCAGCGTGAATTTTTTGCTGTCCACCCATCCGCAAGTCGGAGGTTCTTGTCTTCCATTTGCATAGCACGTCTTATCGTCATGCCGATGTATCTTTTCCTCCTCCTTGTCTATATAATCCCAGAGGTTCAGATACTCTCCCACAGACGAGTGCACGCCGCCGATATCACAGACCAGGCGTCCGTTGCCGTCCCCGTCTCCAAGGAAAACCCACATATCGTCGTCCCCGAAGAAGTAATACTCCAATGGACCTACATAATCCGCAACCAGTTCAAACTGCACCTTGTAATGCATACCGAAGTAACTGTTGTGGTCCTGACCGTCATCACTCCAGGGAAAATCTCCTGTTGCAGTTGCGCCTCCTCCGCCGCTTCCTGCCTGACCTGCGAATTTATTCTTCGTCCGCCTGCCGTAATCACCGAACTTCATGTCATGTCCGTCCGTTCCAAAGGATCCGGCATAGTCCATAGGCCAGAAATTGTTGGTCCAAATATGATTATGAACTGTAGTGTCATTGGGAGACGGATGATTAAAGGAATCCAGGTTGCTTGTTCCAGCCCCGTTGACCGCAGTTAAGGTATGGGTATCGCCTACACGGTTGAACTTCAGCGAGAACTCGTTATAGGCTGTTTTTCCTGCTGCTGCACCTTCATTAAACAGGTTCGGCGCAATGACACCGGCAGCGTATTGTATCTTTCCCCCTTTGAGACTTGCCGCCAAGCCGAAGGTACAGCCTTTATAGCTGCCTGTAACCGATGGGTGTCCGCCCTGAGTACTGTTATTCTTATTCAGCAGATTGCCGCTCCAGTTCTCATGCTGAAGTCCTGAGCCTGAGTTGGAGTTTCCGAAGGCAAGTTTCGCTCCGGAACCTGTGTAATTCCCGGCACTGTTGATTCCCTGCTGCCCTGTCCGCATGTACCAGGTTCCTGTACCCTGGTTTGATGTGGGTTTACCGCCTGAGCCCGACTGGGCACTTGCCGAATCAGCGTAAATCCTTCCGTCGCCTATATCGTAATCGTAGAACGCTGCTTCGAAGTCTTTATCATTTGATGTGGTATCATACACCAGTCTGATGACAGCATTGTCAGCAATATATACATACGTATGACCGTCTTCTACGCCTCCTGACAACTCTCGATTTGTAAAATGCAGCTTGTCGTCATAGTCATAGATATCCCAGTCACTTTCTACAATACTATCCTGACTATCCTGCGGTTTTCCCTCTTTCAGAACCCACACTTTCTTCAGTTCATAACTGGAATTCTCAATCAGCGCATTGATATAATTGATCGTAGGCGCCTTATGGTACTCAAACGGCCTGGTTTCATATACCTTTGTCAGCTCTGTCTTGGTTTTCAGCTTGCCGGTATTTGGGTCTACGTACAGCTTCCGAATCTCATTTTCATTGGGAGATACACCCGCTCCCTTCCCATTCCCTGGCAGTTTTCCGCCATCCGTATCAATAACCGGAAGTTCATTGGTGTACCCACCGGCAATATTCTCCATTAAACTATTATCATTGTAGGCCACCTTCTCCAGGTTCGCATAATACTGGACCGTAAACTTGGGATTAGGCTGTCCTGATGCCCTTGCGGCGAAATATCCTGTCTCCAGCTCAATGACGATGGGCTGTACCTCTTCCGCCACGGAATCTTCGCTTATGGTGGCTGTTTCTATTCCATTGATTTCCGCATCTCCCGACAGACCCATAACCGAGATGACAAATCCGTCCTGCCTCCCCGGGTCCTCCGCCTGGTCCGCTTCCTGCTCCCCTTCCGGCTCAGTTCCCTCCTGGCTGTCCCCGGTATCGGCGCTGCCGTTTTCCTCCTGACCGTCCGGAGTTCCGTCAGCCATTCCCGGCATCTCTCCTATGGCCATGACTGCGGCTTCCTTCGCCACATCCACCAGCTCCTGAGTAGGCGTAAACTCTGCGGTCACCCTGCAGTCCGATAAATCCACTTCCGCATCTCCGTAGTTCAGCGAATAGGACCATACCTGAACCAAAAGCTCCGCACCGCCGTCGCCCACTTCCTCGCCATAGGCTTTCACTGCGGCATATTCCTCAGAGTCCTCCGCCAGGGCTTCCACCTTGAAGACGAAATCCTTTGCAAGTTCTGCCGCCGCTACCGGGGCAGTGAACAGATTTCCTTCCGTCGTCCCTGTGATATGCCGTCCTTCCTCAGGCCCGGCTTCCGGACTTTCTTCCTCCGAACCGCTTTCCCCGTCCTCTTCCGGCAGTCCGTTCTCTTCCACCGGGTCTGCCGGAGTCCCATCAGTTTCTTCCCCGGAGTCTGCCGGAGTCCCATCGGTTTCTTCCCCGGGGTCTGCCGGAACTGTATCGGCCTCTTCCACCGGGTCTGCCAAAGCCCCATCGGTTTCTTCCCCGGGGTCTGCGTCAGCTTTTTCCTCAATGGGCATTGTCACGTCGCCTTTAATATGGAAGGTAATGTGAAACGCATCCGTTTCATAATCAATGGTTTCATCCAGGGGCACCTTCACATTTTCCACGCCATATCCTACGGCGATCTCCGAGAAACTGTCCATCTCGAAGGTAGTGCTGCCGTCCTCCACCTTGCTGCCTTCCAGCAGTTCCGTGCCTTCTTCCGCAAAGTGGATCACCGTGACAGCCTTTCCTTCTGCCAGCCCGTTCTCGTTCAGGAACTGTACCGTGACAGTCACCGGACTCTCCGGCTCAACCTCCTGACCGTTTACATAGAATCCGATCTTCAGCAGGGCGCGCATGGTAGCCTTGTCGTCTCCCAGAGCTTCCTGATACTGAGTCTGCCGTTCCGCATAATGCTCGCCGTCGCTCTCCGCCGTAATCTGCTCCGCAATCAGCTCTGCCTCTTCCGGAATGTTGGCCTCCGGCCCGTAAACTGCGGTGACGACAAAGTTCTCTCCCTGGTAAGTCCGGGTGACAGGCTTATGGGACACTTCGCAGTCCTCACTGTGGATATGCTCCGCCACCTCCAGCAGCCCGCAGATCAGGGCGCCGTTCTCGTCCAGACAGCTTTCCGTATGGCTGTGCAGCCGTATTTCCTCTTCGCCGCAGGCAGGCTCTTCCGCTCCTTCCGGATAACATTCCGCACTGTGCTCATGGGCTTCCACCTCCGGCAGCGGGCAGATCAGCTTCTCTTCCGCGCCGTAGCACTTCTCCGTATGGGTATGGGCCGCATAATCGGCCTCCCCGCAGATCACACCGCCGTTCTGGTCATAACATTCCTGCGTATGCTGATGTACGTTCTCCAGGCAGTAGTAGGTGATATCTCTTCCCGTTCCGGCCGCCTCTCCGGATTCCGTTCGGCAGGCTTCGCTGTGTATATGCTCCTGAATCTCTTCTTTGCCGCAGCTTAACAGGGCGTTTTCGTCATAGCACTCCTCTGTATGGGTATGAAGCTTCAATTCCTCCTTCTCACAGATCAGCTCCGCCTCCAGCTGTTCGCTGGTTTCTCCGTAGCACTCCGCGCCGTGGACATGGGCCTCTCTCTCCGGCAGAGGACAGATCAGCGTCCCCTCTCCGTCATAGCAGTCCCGGGTATGGACATGAGCCGCGAAATCGGCTTTTCCGCACACCCGATTCCCGTTTTCGTCCAGGCAATCCTCTCCGTGGGCATGAACGGAGGACTGACAGTAGAAAGGACGGTTATCCGCCTCTCCGGCCTCCTCCGTCTCCTGGCCGGGCATTTCGTCTTCGCTTTCCTCCGGAGCCTGTAATTCCGTATGACAGTCTCCGCTGTGAATATGGACCTTTATCTCCGTCTTGCCGCAGATGAGCCCACCGGCTTCATCCCGGCATTCTTCCCCGTGCTCATGTACTTCTATTTCCGTCAGTCCGCACACAGGTTCCGCGCTCTCTCCGTCCTGACCGAAGCAGTCGGCCGTGTGGGTATGTTCCCTTATCTCCGGCAGCGGACAGGCCAGTCTTCCCAGAGCATTGTAACAGTCCTGATTGTGCGTGTGAACCACAAAATCCGCCTGACCGCAGATGATATTCCCCTCTGCGTCGCTGCATTCTTCGCTGTGGCTGTGCGCCGTACTTCCGCAGTAGAAGGGCTCTCCCTCAAAGCAATCGTCCGTATGGGTATGCTCTTCCATTCCGCAGACAAGTTCGCCGGTTTCATCCCCGCACCCTTCCGTATGGATATGGGCGGTAATTCCGCAGTGAGGTTCACGGAAGCAGTTCTCCTGATGCGCATGCTCCGGCAGAACGCAGATCAGGTTTTCTTCATCGTCCAGACAGCTTTCGCCATGGATATGGGCCGTCAGACCGCAGTAACGTTCTCTGTAGCAGTCCTCGCTGTGGCCGTGCTCTTCCTTCCCGCATACGGATACTTTTTCATAGCACTCGTCCGTATGAATATGCGTTTCCGTCTCTTCCTCCGCGGCGGCAGCTTCGGAATCGGAGGCCGCGCTTTCGGAAGCTTCGCTGTCCTCTTCCCCGGAGACTTCGCCTTCGGAGGAGTTGTGATTTTCTTCCCCGGAAGCCGCCTCTTCTGAGGAGCTGCCGTCCTCCTCCCCGCCGTCTCCCTCTTCGGCATCCTTATTTTCCTCTTCCGGCGCCGGGGTTTCCTCCGGAATGTATTCTTCTTTGCCGCAGCTGAGATTGGTTACGGTCTGGCAGCACGCCATAGTGTGGATGTGGAAATCCTGCGGAGCTTCCTCTGTCTCTCCGCTCCCTTCCTGCCCCTCCTGGGTTTCCGTTCCCCCGAGCGCGCAGATCAGGCTTTCTTCCTCAACGGTCTCATAGCATTCCTGACCGTGGACATGGGCTTCCTCTTCTGCCTTCCCGCAAATCAGGGACTTTTCTTCCGTTATCTCATGGCACCCGTCTGTATGAACATGTTCCGCGGATTCTTCCAGACCGCAGATCAGCGTATCATTCTCCGTCACGGTATAGCACTCATCCCCATGAGCATGCCCTTCCGTTTCCGCCCTCTGGCAGATCAGGTTCTGTATTTGGGTTATGGTATAACATTCTCCTGTGTGAATATGTTCTTCCGCCACAGTTTGGCCGCTCTCCTCCCGACAGAGGAATTCCCCCTCCGTCAGCAGTTCATAGCAGCTGTCCGTATGCGTATGGGACTCGGATTCCTCCTGGCCGCAGATCATTCTCTGTGCCCCAACCACAAGGTAACAGCTCTCCTGCCCCTCCTGCACATGGGTGTGTTCCGGACCTTCCTGCTGACCGCAGACCAGTGCCCTCAGCTCCTCCACCCCATAGCATTCTCCCGTATGGATATGAGTATCGGACTCCTCCTGGCCGCAGGTAAGCTCCTGATATCCCGCGTAACACCCTATCTTGTGGACAGGCACATCTCCCTGGCCGCACACCAGAAAGATTTCCCGGGTATAGCATTCGTCTCCATGCTTATGTTCTTCCCTGGCAGGCGTCTCCTCTTCGTCGGAAGCTGCGCTTTCCCCGGAAGGCTGCTCTCCTTCGCCGGTTCCGCTTTCCGTCCGGCTGTCCTCACCATCGGATACAGTCCCTTCCTCTGGGGTTTCCCCGCTCTCTCCGGAAGAATTTTCCTCGCTCACAGCCCCCCCGTTTTCCAGTGTTCCGTCTTCTCCGGTCTCCTCCATCCCGCAGGAAAGCACCAACTCGTAGCACGACTCTCCGTGTTCATGCTCCTCCATCCCGCAGTAGGTCTCCCGAACCAGGGTCTGGGCCGGCTTGGACAGAACATAGGCCGTGACGGCTATCACTGCCGCCCCCAGAATCCCCATCCCTGCCTGCCAGTATCTGCGCCTGCTCTTCTCTGTCAGGAATTCTCCCGCTTTCTTTATTATAGAAGTTTCCATATTGAATCCCTCCTTAAACGTCCCTGTCCGCCTCCCTGGCGCGCATCCCTTCCGCGCCGTTATCCAGGAGCATATGCGGTACGCTCGCACTATCCTATATCGTTTCTCAAACACGCAAATTTTTTATCACTATATTCAGTATACAACGTTCAAAGCAAACTTGCAACACAGCAAATCTCATTTACCAAATTCTTAGAAAAATTTAAGAAACATAAAATAGGTCTTATTAAATGCAATATCGGCATTCCTCTTGTAATTATTTACAGTATAGCAGATGTGCCGTCAAAGGATGCGTCAAAACTTTTTTGTTTTTCTCACTTTTTATTTTTTATCCTTCCAAATTTTAACGTTTTCTTAACTCGGCGGTCCTAAACCCCAAGACTGCCCCCGAGTCTCCGGTATCGTAATATATTATCCATATATAGTATTTATGGTTACCGTTCATGGATAGTTCCGCCAGGTATTTTCGTGCACGTTTTGCGCCGACAATCCCAAACCTTCGTTTTCATTATTTCGACTCCTCGAGTCAAATAATTGCATATGTGCATCCTGTCACGGCATTTCATCCCCCAGAATGAACATTTCGTCCCCATATCTCCTTTTTTCTCCCGCCTATGCTATAATGACCTTGTTCGATTCCGAAGGGCATATCAAACAGCCCTGCATCAGAGCAGAAAGAAACCATACCGAAACGTAAGAGGTGAAAACTATGTCCAACACACAAAACACAGCACCAAAAGAAAAGCCCCAAAAACCCAAATACAATATGTGGCAGTCGGCCTGGTACATGATCAGGACAGCCGTCCGGGAAAAGGAAAAGAAAGTGCCCATCCTGTGTATACTCACAGCCCTGCTGGCCCTGGCCTCCAACCTGGCCTCCCTCACCGTTACCCCTGCCATTCTGGGCGCGGTGGAAAGACACGCCCCCCTGGGGACGCTGCTGGGCCTCATCGCCGGATTTGTAGTCCTGATCATGGCGCTGAACGCCGTCTCCGGCTATGTGGACGCCAATATCCTCTACGGCAAAGTCACCGTGCGCACATGCATTATCGCAAAGCTCAGCGACAAATTGATGAAAACATCCTACCCGAATATCAGCGACGAAAAATTTCTGAAGATGCGCGGAAAGGCGGAACAGGCCATCAGCTGCAATGCCGCGGCCTCCGAAGCCGTATGGAACACAATGACCGAACTGCTGAAGAACCTGTTGGGCTTCCTTGTCTATCTGGCTCTGCTGACCAATGTGAACCCCCTGCTGATTCTGGTGATCACTGCCGCGTCCCTGCTGAATTATTTTATCAATAAGCCCCTGGGCGAGTACGGTCACCGCCACAGGGAAGAGGAAGGCCTGTTGGACGGAACGCTGTTTTACTGGACCATAACTGCCGAGAGCTCCTATATGGCCAAGGATATCCGCCTCTTCGGCATGCGTCCCTGGCTGGAAGAGCTCTACCGGAAGACCTGGACCGCCTACCGGGCCTTCCACCGCAAAGCCCAGAATGTCTATATCTGGGGCGCCGTGGCCGACCTGACGCTGGCTTTCCTGCGCAACGGCTTCATCTATGCCTACCTGATCTATCTGATGCTGAACGGAACCATGAGCGTATCTCTCTTTCTGCTGTATTTCACCGCGGCGGGAAGTTTCTCCGACTGGGTCAGCGGCATTTTAAATAATCTGCTCACCCTGTACAGACAGGGGTTGGAATTGTCCAATCTGCGGGAATGCATAGAATATCCGGAGCCGTTCCTCTTTGCGGAAGGAGAGCCCCTGGAAGCGGACCCGGAGAGAAAATACGAAATCAGGCTGGAAGATGTCTCCTTCCGCTATCCGGCCGCGGATAAAGATACCCTCTCCCACATCAGCTTCACCCTTCACCCCGGGGAGAAACTGGCTGTGGTGGGATTAAACGGAGCAGGAAAGACAACGCTTATCAAGCTGCTCTGCGGTTTCCTGGATCCCACGGAAGGAAAGGTGCTCCTGGACGGAAAGGACATCCGGAAGTATAACCGTCAGGATTATTACAGGCTGTTCTCCGCCGTGTTCCAGGATTTCAGCCTTCTGGCCGCTACCGTTGCCTCCAACGTGGCGCAGACGGAGGAAGACCTGGATATGCCCCGGGTCAAAGACTGTATCGCAAAGGCTGGTCTCACGGAAAAAATAGAATCCCTTCCCGCGCAGTACGAAGAAAAACTCTGCCGGGAGGTATACGAGGATGCAGTCATGCTTTCCGGCGGGGAAACCCAGAGGCTGATGCTGGCCAGAGCTCTCTATAAAAACGCTCCCTTCGTCATGCTGGATGAACCCACCGCCGCCCTGGACCCTCTGGCGGAAGCCGATCTGTACGGAAAATATCATGAGATGACCAGAGGCCGTTCCTCCGTATACATCTCCCACCGTCTGGCCTCCACACGTTTCTGCGACCGCATCCTCCTCATCGAGGACGGCCGCATAGCAGAGGAAGGCACCCACGAAGGTCTGCTGGCTGCAGGCGGCCGCTATGCGGAGCTGTTCGAAGTACAGAGCAAATATTACAGAAACCAGGATTCCGCAGAAGAATCCTGACAGGGATTTTCGCGCAGAAGGCGCGCGAAAGCACCTTCCGGAGGCGCCTGTGAACAATAACGCAGAAACTCCTGAACAACTGCAGAACATAAACGGAATAAGGAGAAAAAACATGAGTCGTAAAAATCAAAAGAAATTATCATCCTGGCGCGAAACCTGGAGCATAACCGGAAAACTACTGCGGCTGATACGCCGAGACCGTCCCAGAGTGCTTGCCCTCCGCATCCTGAGAGACATCTGGTCTGCCCTGACCCCCTATGTGGGGATCTGGCTTTCCGCCCTGATCATCGAAGAACTGGCCGGAAGCAGAAATCCGGACACACTGTTTCGCCTGGTGCTGGCCGCCCTGCTTTCGGCAGCCGCCATCGCCCTGGCCGGAGCCTTTCTGAACAGGGCGATGGCTGTGGAGAATGCAGGCTGGTATTACTATATCCGCAAATTCTTAAGCGATAAAATGCTGGATCTGGATTACTGTATCGTGGACGAGACCCGAACCCAGAGCATGCTTTCCACCATCTACCAGAATCAGAACGGAGGCGGATGGGGCATGGAGCGGGCCCTTTCCCTTGTGGACAGCCTGATCTCCTCCCTGTTTACCCTTCTGGGAGGCATTGCGCTGACAGTAACCCTGTTCACCAACAGGGTACCGGCCGGCGCCGGGAATATGACTTTCCTCAACAGTCCCCTGTTCCTGTTTCCCCTCCTGGCAGTGATGCTGGCTGTCATTTTTCTCGCCCCCATGCTTTCCAATAAGTCAGACAGCTATTTTGCGCTGAATTCCGACGTGCACAATATGGCAAACCGTCTGTTCGGTCACTTTGGTTTTCTTGGTTACCGCAATGAACGGGCAGCCGACGTACGGATCTATCGTCAGGATATCCTGTGCAAAAAATACAATTATGACAAAACATCCACTTTCAACAGCAAGGGACATTTCGCAAAACTGGCCAGAGGTCCCATGGGCCTGTACAGCAGCGCCTCCGCAGCCGTATCCGGAATTCTCACAGGCGTGATCTATGTATTTGTCTGCCTGAAGGCCTGGGCAGGCGCTTTCGGCATCGGCATGACAACCCAGTACATCGGCGCCATCACCAGATTTGCCACAGGACTCTCTTCCCTGATCAGCCATCTGGGAGAGATCCGCATAAACACTTCCTTTGTGAAGCAGGTTTTTGATTTCCTGGAGCAGCCCAATGTAATGTACCAGGGCAGTCTCACGGTAGAAAAACGCAATGACAGGCAGTATGAAGTGGAATTCCGCGACGTATCCTTCCGGTATCCGGGCAGCGAACAGTATGTCCTGCGCCATGTAAACAGAAAGTTCCGGGTGGGACAGCGCCTGGCGGTAGTGGGCCCAAACGGCAGCGGCAAGACCACCTTCATCAAGCTGCTCTGCAGACTGTATGACCCCACCGAGGGCACCATCCTGTTAAACGGTTTCGACATCCGCAAATATGATTACCGGGAATATCTCTCCCTCTTCTCCGTGGTGTTCCAGGATTTTGTCCTCACCGAAATGCCCTTGGGCGAA
This sequence comes from uncultured Acetatifactor sp., assembly GCA_910586515.1. GTDB lineage: Bacteria > Bacillota > Clostridia > Lachnospirales > Lachnospiraceae > Acetatifactor. The sequence continues at coordinate 2,805 of CAJUGL010000055.1, read as the reverse complement.
AACGTGGCCGCGGCGGCGGAATATGACAGTTCCCTGGCCCGGTCCTGTCTGGAGAAAGCCGGATTCGGAGAGCGTCTGGAAAGCCTTCCCAAAGGGCTGGACACCTTCCTGGGCAAGACCCTGGACCAGGAGGGTGTGGACATGTCCGGCGGAGAAAAACAGAAAATTGCCCTGGCAAGGGCTCTGTACAAGAACTCCCCCTTTATCGTGCTGGATGAACCCACCGCCGCCCTGGACCCCATCGCAGAGGCGGAGATCTACAGCAAATTTAACGAAATCATCGAGGATAAGACGGCCATCTACATCAGCCACCGTCTCTCCTCCTGCAAATTCTGCGACGAAATCCTGGTCTTTGACAAGGGAAATATCGTCCAGCAGGGAAAGCATGAAACCCTGGTATCCGCCGAAAACGGAAAATACCGTGAATTGTGGTACGCCCAGGCGCAGTATTACGCTGAAAAGCAGGCCTAAGCGCTTTACAGCTTATTCCCGCGGCGGAAAGGCCGTTCTTGCGCAGAATCCTGATTCGCTCAACAAAACGGGAATATTCGTCCAGGCGTCTGCAGTCTGCCATCAGACGGATATTGGCCAGTGTGTGTGAAAAATCCGGCAGAAACTGCCTGAATGTGTGATAGACACCTTTCACAGATAAGTTATTGACAGCTTTATCATAATACGGATACGGAAAAATGTCAACTCCTAATCCGCACTGCTTTCGGCAACAGTTCAAAATACTTTTGACAGAACCGGTGAAAAATGGTAAAGTAGAAATAAGATTTATCAGGAAGAAGGAGTCTCTTTATGGACTACAACCAGAGCGGATCAAACAACCGGAATAACCGGGACAACGGCCAGTGGGACAGGTGGAACAGCAACGCTTCCAACAGCAGCTATTACAATCAGCCCACCCACAGACCCTACGGGCAGGCCTTTTCCGTGGCTGCCGCCGTCTGCGGGCTATTGTCCGTCACTACATGCTGTACGGTCATTCTGTCCCTGCCTCTGGGCGCGCTTGGCATTCTTTTCGCCTGCCTGGCTCACAGAAAGGGAAAAAGAATGAGTTCTGCCTGCGTCACCGGCCTGACGCTTTCCATTATAGGGCTTGCCAGCGCCGCGCTCATTATGGTCTATTCCCTGGTGATGCTGCCTGTGCTCATGAAGAACGAAACCTTCCGCAATCAGATCGACTCCATGACCGAACAAATATACGGAATCAATTTTTCGGATTTTATGGAGCAATATTACGGATATTCCTTTGACTGATTTCATCTCACATTACCAGATGTCAGTCAGATTTCAGAATTATTAAGCAGGAGGATTTATAAAATGACACTCTCACCCATCACCAACTCATACGACAGGTATTACGGCCCCTCCGCAGCCGGCAGCTTCCCCGGGGCAGAACAGGAAATCCAGAACGCCCGGCAGCTTCCGGGATACAAAGAGGAGGACTGGAAGAAAAAGGCCGGCCTGGAAGACCCGTCGGAAGAATGCCGGACCTGTAAGAACCGCAAATACCAGGACGGCTCCGACGAAATGGTCTCTTTCAAAAGTCCTCAGCATGTGTCTCCCGAAAGCGCAGCCTCCGCAGTACGCGCCCACGAGCAGGAGCATGTGTCCAATGCCTACAAAAAGGCGGCTGCGGACAACGGCAAGGTGGTTTCCGCCTCTGTCTCCATTCACACGGCAGTCTGCCCAGAGTGCGGACGTACCTATGTATCAGGCGGCACCACGCACACCCAGATCAAATACTATAACGAAGAGAATCCTTATCAGCAGGATCTGAAAAGCGCGGACCGGACAAAATACCTGGGAATGAATCTGGATTATGCCGTATAGCATACGATGCCGTATAGCATACGGCAGGATATACGGAAAACGAATCCCTGTCTGCATGCCGGCGCAATATTTCCCGGCACTGAAAAGACAGAGTCCCGGAGCGAGTTGAAACCCATGAAACAATATAAAAAATCTTACGAAATAAAGAATATGGCAAAAGACAGGCTGGAGAGCAGATACGGCGGCGCCATTCTGATTACCTTTCTGAGCTTCCTTCTCTCAGGCATGGCGCGCCTTTCCATCAATTCTGTCTGTGTCAGCACCATGAATACGGTCTACGCAATGACAGGGTCCACCGGAGCATCCGCAGGCATCTCCGTTCTGTTCGACATCCTGCTGGTGACCGCAGGCGTTCTTTTCGGTGTGATGAACGCGGGAATCGCCCTCTACTTTTTGAATCTGGCCTGTGGGCAGAGGGCGTCCGTCCGGGATTTGTTCTACGGTTTTCGGACGGACTCCAAAAGATACCTTGTGATCTCGGCCGCCCTGGCGCTCTGCCAGACCATATGCCTGTGGCCCGGACAGTATCTGTTCCAGAACTATATCTCCACCCGTGATCTGAAATGGATTTTCTATGCCCTGGGCGCAGCCGGAGCCGGATTATGCATCTATATCCCCGTATCTCTGGGCATTGCCCTGTCCTTTTACCTGGCTCTGGACTTTCCCGAAAATACAGGAAAGGAAACCCTCTCCCTGTGCTGGCGCATGATGAAGGGACACAGGAGCAGGCTTTTTCTGCTGGAACTGGGCTTCCTGCCCCTGACGCTGCTGTGTATCTTAAGCTTCGGCATCGGCTTTCTGTGGCTGGAACCTTATATGCAGATGACGCATGCCTGCTTTTTCCTTGACCTGATGAATCCCGGGTCCGCACGGTAAACCTGCTTTTTCCCGGCACTTATACTGCATAACGCTGAATACTGCCTAATGCAATCATGCGATTGAACCAGTCAGCGTTATGCAGTCTGG
>CAJUGL010000054.1 GCA_910586515.1 uncultured Acetatifactor sp. | reverse complement strand
CTTTAGAGCCCGGCCTGCTTTAAAATAGATTTAATTGTACGGGGGTCAAGGTCTCTGGAATGATTTGGAATGGAAACCTTGCCAGGTTTTATTGGATGGATGTAAGCATAGTGGGAACCTTTTGCTTTCTTGAATTGCCATCCATCCGCTAATAATATTTTTTCTATTTCCCGGAATCTCATGCTGTAATCTCCTTACAATTACATTATACGCATAATGCGCATAAATATCAAGGGAGGATTTGAAATTTAAAGAAATTTAGAGAGAGCAAAGACTTAACTTAACGGAGGAAAGGTTTAAGTAAATGACATTGGTAGACATTGATGAACTTTCCAGATATATACAAGATACATTTCCAGGGAGAAAAGGGTTTAATCGTTGTGGTCTTTACCGTGTGAAACAATTTTATGAAACTTATGCAGATGATGAATTTGTGACAACACTGTTGTCACAAATAAGCTGGTCAAACCATCTGGCTATCATTTCAAAAGCGAAAACACCCGAAGAGCGTCATTTTTATATAACGCTTTGTATAAAAGAAAATTATTCGGCACGAGAACTATCCCGCCAGATTGACAGTGGATATTATGGACGATATATGTTATCCAAGGAAAAACTGTTACCTGAATCGATAAAGGGCTTGAAATTAGAGGATGATGAGTAAAAATTGTCCGTGGAGATGCCTGTGGGCAGCACCGGGCTGCCTGCAGTGGAGATATAGGAGGGTTGGAAACCACAGATGATAAGCGCAATTATTTTTGATATGGACGGTACTTTGTACAATGAGACAGATGTAAAAATGACGGCGGAACTGGAAACGGCAGTGTACCTGGCCGGATGCTGCGACAGCTCCCCGGAGGCGGTTTACGACATTTTCCGAAAGGTGAAATCCCGGGTGACAAGCGCCTGCAGGGGCCGGCCGGAGGCAAACGACAGAGCTAAATGGTATGATGCGGTCCTGGAGGAACTGGGAGTCACCCATGTCACGGGGGCGGAATTGGCGGAATGCTATTGGCAGGCAGTGTATGACAATATGAAGCCTTTTGCGGATTTTCTCTACGTGCTGCCCGGGCTGCAGGAAAAGTACGGATTGTATTTGCTGACAGATGAGCTGCGGGCAATACAGGAACGGAAGCTCCAATGTCTGGGACTGGAGCATGTGTTTCTGAAAACCGTGTCGGCGCAGGAAATCGGGTCCACAAAACCAAGTGAGAAATGCTTCAGGTATATCACAGAAATTATCGGCGAACCGGTAGAAAATATACTGGTAGTGGGAGATAATCCCGGAGCGGACATCAGGGGCGGGAACCTGCCAGGAATGCATACGGCCTGGCTGAAGCGGGGCAAATACCATTATTATCAGCAGGAACCGGAGGAAAAGCCGGAGATTGTTTTTACCAATTACTTACAATTGCCGGGGAAAATAGAAGCGTTGGAGCAGAAAAGCCATTTTCAGGCCGAGAGAAGCGGAGGAAGGTAAGCACATGAACGATATACAGGATAAAAATTACTGCCATGCCATCAATGAAATTAGCGAATATGTGAGAAATCCTTTTTTTATGGAATTTTGTTCGGAAATCAGGGAGATGTATCAGTGTACTGAAAAAGTGGAATACAGTTCCTGCAGTTGGGAAAAGGGTTGGAATATCAAATGGAAAAAGGCGGATGGAGAATTATAAACAGGGAGGTGGACTTTGGTTTATTTTGATGACGGAAAAATCCGGGTGCGGGATATGAAGTACACGGACGCCCGGGAGTTCTGGGAGGAAGAACGGGCACAGGGATGGCATTCGGAGATCAGCAAATTCCGGATGCGGCTTGAAGATCAGAAATCCGGGAAATCCCTGTCACTGACGGCAGAATATCTTGGAAATCCGGCGGGTTATATCCATGTATATCCGGATGCCCAAAACGGGGCCTTCGGCGGAAGCGGTTATCCGGAAATCGTGGATTTTGCAGTATTGGAAAAATACCGCCGTTTTGGTATCGGCAGCAAACTTATGGACATTGCGGAAGAAATTGCCAGGCGGTACGCTGATCGGGTTTACCTTGGGGTGGGGCTTCACAGCGGATACGGGAGCGCCCAGAGAATGTATGTAAAGCGGGGCTATATCCCCGACGGAAGAGGCGTCTGGTACAATGACGCGGTGTGTGAGCCGTATGCGGACTGCTGCAACAATGATGATCTGGTATTGTATTTGTCAAAGGCATTGCAGACGGCGGAAGCTTTGGAGCAAAGCGCAGAGCAGGTTTTTATGGCGGAAATAGCGGCCCTTACCCCCAGTCAGCTCTATATCAGTCAGAAGAAACTAACCGATGTGCGCAGCTGGTTTCAAAGCCCCCGGGACATAGAAAAAATGGAGCCTGTCCCCGTGAGAAGTCTGGCGGGGCGTCTGCTCCTGACAGACGGTCATACCCGGGCGGCAGCGGCATTTTTATATGGGATAAAGTCCATCCCCTGCGTGTGGGACAGGGATGATCTGGACTGGGCGGCCTATGCCGCGGATATCAATATGTGTGCGGAGGAGGGAATCCTGTCCGTGGAAAAACTGGCGGCGCGAATCGTCTCCGCCCCGGACTATAAGCGCCTTTGGAATGACAGATGCGATGCAGTGTATGACGAATGGTACTATCAAGTGCTGAAACAGGATGAGGAGATCATTTATTTTACCCGGAGACAGGTATTGGAACCGAACCCTGCCCTTCCCCCTGGGTGGGAGATCCGTTCCATGGGAACAGAACCGGAGGATATCGAATATTTTCAGCTGTATCAGGACGGCATTCCGGCGGCCAGGGGCTGCATAGAGCGATATTCCTTTGCATTCTGGGAAGCGGCGGATATCAAAACCTATGAGGAATTCCGCGGAAAGGGATTCGGAACGGCGATGACGGCATATCTTACCAACCGCATTGTATCCGCAGGGAAGACCGCCACCTGCCGTACCCGGCCTGAAAACGTTCCCATGCGCTGTGTCATTGAAAAATGCGGCTATGAGAGACTGTATGAGTGAGGGCCGATGAAGGGTCTCACAGCAGGCCACTCTGTCTGCACTGTCTGGGGAAGCGCCGATGGGGCGTGCCGGGATTGATCTGCAGCAGACTGCAGTAAAGGAACAATTGATCAAATAGAAATCAGGAGGTACATAAGAATGAAAGAAATGATTGGATATTGTGGGTTGGACTGTGAAAAATGCGACGCATACCTTGCGACAGTCAATGACGATCAGGCATTGCGTGAAAAAACGGCAAAATTATGGGCAGAGTTAAATGACGCGCCCATTCTGCCGGAACATATCAACTGTCAGGGATGCCGTGTTGACGGGATCAAAACGGTATTTTGCGACAGCATGTGCGAAATTCGCCAGTGCGCGCTGAAAAAAAGTGTGACCACATGCGGAGACTGTCCGGAACTGGAAAACTGCCGGACTATGGGAGAGGTTCTCTCAAACAATCCCGAAATTCTGGAGAATTTGAAAGAATAAACAGCAGAGCCGATATGGTCTGAAGAGAATCGGAAAAGAGACGGCCTTCCCTATCTGACAGCCACCCATGACAGAAACAATCCCAGGAGCGGGGGCGTGATGCGGAATCTGGGGATGGTCTATCAGTATTCCTATGAGGAACAGTGGCAGCCTAAGGATATTCCTGTGGTGTTCAGAATGTACCAGTTGAATCTCAACGGCAGCAAAGTCCGGGTAACCCTGCAGACAGGAGATTACTGCCTGAATATCGCGTACAGGGACAGCAGTTATCGCATTGACATCAGTGCTGTCAACAGCTAAAAAAGCCCTTACAGGAAATCATGGACTCTCAAAGATTTTAAGCGCAGGCGGATGATAGGTAAACCGCAAAAAGCATAGAAAGAAAATTCCCACCAAAAGGCACAGCGGAAAGGTATATGGTTTCAGGCGGCAGGACAGGGTAAAGCGGCAGGAGAGCAGGAAGGCAGTCAGAACACTCAAAATAAATGTGCCAATGTCCAGAAGAAAGATATTTTTGCCCAAAACCGCGGTGTAGGCATAAAAAAGAACAGGAATCAGCAGGGTTCCGACGATGATTCCAAAGCAGAGAGAAGAGGCAAGGCAGGGGGTTTTTCTTCCGTATAGAAACAGGATAATCAGGGAATACAGCAGCATGGGAAAAAACAGCAGTTTCATATGTTCCCATATGGATTCGTTTACCGGAGCAAAAAGGCCAACGACAGTATTCTGTCCGGTCCAGTCATACAGAAAATGGGACAGGGATCCCGCGATCAAAACAAAGAGGGCGCCGATTATCATCGTATACTTTAAATGTTTCATGAAAAATACCTCGCACAGGGTAGTATATGCGGCATAGATGAATTTATGCGGCTGCATTCGAGGATTATAGCCCGGTCAGATTACGGTTCTTCGGGTGAGTGACGGAACATAAATACGAACAGAAAGACAGGACATGGCGTCTTCCTGACGGAAAAACGTCATGTCCTGCCGGATATTTAACATTTATTCAGGACAAGGGGAAATTTGGAAAGCCGGAATGTCATTGTTTCCCGGAAATCACAACCTTGTCAAAAGCTATGTAGGGCAGAACGGTATTGCCGTTGGCCACGGTCTCTTTGGAGATGGCCACCAGATTGTTCAGCAGATCTGCCAGATTGCCGTTGATCATGGTCTCGCTGACAGCGCCCCTGATCCGGCCGTCTTCCACCAGGAAGCTGTTCTTTGCCACGCCGGAGAATTCACCGTTGATGCCGGGCTGTCCGCCGGAGAATCTGCCGATGATAAGGCCTTTTTTGATCTGTCTGATCATATCTTCGCAGGAAGTGTCCCCATTCTCTATGATGACGGAGAAGGAGGTATTCCTGGCCGGGGCAAAGCCGGATTTGTTTGCCACATACAGGGAGAGCAGGAAGGATTTCAGCACCCCGTTTCTGATCAGGTCATAATCTTCTGCCAGGAAGCCGTCCTGAGTATACCTCTGCCCGCACACGATACGGGAATCCCCGGGACACATGGAAATGGTGAGCCGTTCGTCCGCCACCTGTCTGCCCAGTTTTTCAAGCCAGATACTGGTTTTTTCCAGAATGACATTGTCCGAGGCAAAATTGGAGATGATGCTGCCGAGGAATTCTCCCAGGCTGCCGGGAGTGAGCACAATGACGCCCTCAAACTTGCCTTCCATGGGCACGGTGGACAGCTGGGCTTCGGTGTCGCTTAAATCCTTTTCCAGAGATCCCAGTTCAATAAAGGGGCGGTCCAGTTTATCCGTGTAGATATCGCTGCCGAAGAAAGAAGTGGTAGCTTCCCCCTCATGGGCAGAATACATCAGGGAAACGGAGTAGGCTCCTTCATAGACTTCAAATTCTGTGCCGTTGGTATTCTGGTAAATCGAATGTATTTTGTCATGGGTTACGATCATCTGCTCCATGAGAATTTTGGGATGCTTTTTCCGGATATCGTCCATCAGCTCTCTGGTGCGTTCAAAGAACAGATCGATATCCGGCTCGTAAGCGCCGTCCCGGAATACCCGGTTCTCTTGTCCGGGGGCAATGTCAAAGGCTTCGTCCGCAACGCCGGATTCCGCGGATTTGATACAGTCTGCCACAGCGCCTTCTATGGCCGCGTCGTCAAACTGGTTGGTAAAGGCGGAGCCTTTCTTCTGGTCCTTATAGGCGGTGAGGGAAAGGCTGCGGTCAAACAGGGTGCGGAACAGGGAGAATTCCCCTCCGTCCACGTTAAATTCGTGTTTTTCCTTCTCCGTCACGGTATACTGGGCCTTCTGGGCGCCGGCATCCGTCAGCAGCTGCTTTGTCTTTTCGGCAATTCTTTTTATGTCTGTCATGTTTAACGTCCTCCTATCATAACTTTGCAGCGAAGGGCAGGGCCGCCCATTCCCACGGGCATGGGTTGTTTCTTCCCGCAGAATCCGGAGCTGGTCCATTCCACGGTATCCGATACCATATCCACGGTTTTCAGCATATTGAAGGCTACGCCGGAGATGGTGGTGTCCAGAAGCGCACGGCCCAGTTTTCCGTTCTTGATCTCATAGCCCATATTGACGCCGAACATGAACTCGCCGGTGGTGTCGGCCTGACCGTTGGTACTGGTGATCAGATAATAGCCGTCGTCCACGGAAGCGATAATGTCCTCCAGTTTATCTCTGCCCGGAAGCACGGCAGTATTCCGCATGCGGATCAGGGGTTCGTCGGAGAAGCTCCAGGCGCGGGCATTTCCCTGGGGTTTGGCGCCGAAATGCTGAGCGCTTTCCCGGCTGTGCATGTAGCCTGTCAAAATGCCGTTCCGGATGAGTACTGCGTCCTCCGCAGGGGTGCCCTCGTCGTCCAGATAAACGGGCAGAGGAACAGGCCTGCCGAAGGCGGTGTGGGCGTAATCCACCAGGTTTACCAGTTCGGAAGCCACACATTTGTTCAGCGCCGGGCCTGCCACGGAGCCGCCCAGTACCAGATCGGCTTCCACCGTATGGCCTACGGCCTCATGGGCCAGCATGCCGGACATAAATCCGCTTAAGACTACGGTTTTGTAACCGGCCTCGGCATAAACGCCCTCCCGTTTCCGCATGATCTGTTCATAGAGTTTGTCGATTTCGGGATAGAGCAGAGCGGGATCAGTGAAATTCTCGGTGAAAATCCCGGTTCCGCCAATGGATTTGAACAGTTCAATGGGAGTGCCGGAAGCGGTTTCCGTGTTCAGGAAGACATAGATGTAACTTCTGGGCGCGCAGATATGGCCGCTGCAGCCGTCTGAGGTGCAGATGATTTTTTCCAGGGAATCTTCCGTGGCGATAACGGAACGACTGGAGAGTCCCGGATATTTTTCCGTGATGTATCCGTCCAGGGCTTTGGCGAATTCCACATAGTGTTTCTGCTCGGCGTCCTGGATGCTGCTGCCCTGGGGAATGGGGCTGCAGGGAATGACGGGCAGAGGACCCTTTCCCCGGCCTACATGGCGGTCCATGAACCCGGCGTTTTCTGTGGCCGCCTTCAGTACGGTTTCAGCGGCGTCGCCGGAGCATTCTGCTATGGACGAAAAACCGTATACGCCGTTCTGATAGACTCTGGCGCTTGTGCCGGAGCTTTCCATCCTGGCATTGCCGGTGAGATTGCCCTGAATCATGACAACCTGCCGGCTGCGGCTTTTCTGTTCCCTCAATTCGGTATGTACACCGGTGGAGAAGAGGGATTTTTTGTCCGAGATGTGATCTTCTAACATTTGACTACCTCCTGGTATAATAATGGTGTGAACCATTACAAGAACCCCGGAAAGAGCCTTGTAATGGATCAGGATGCCTGCTTTGCCGAAGGGGGCTGCCCCCTCGGGTTGTTGACTCCCTAAATTGTATCATAATCAGGTGGGTATGGCTATAGATTGTTGGAAATCTTTACGTTTGTTTTTGCTTTTGTTCCTCATTTTCCTGTTTGATACAGGAGTCTGGGCATTCCGGTTGTATTTTCCATACATTTGATATATAATAAATATGTGATTATTATACACGTAAACCTAAATAAAAGTGTGAAGGAGTGCTTATGGAGCGGTTGATTTTGAATCAGTTGTTGGATTGGAAGAATTCACCCTATCGCAAACCTCTGATCTTAAAGGGCGTGCGTCAGGTGGGCAAGACCTGGGTTCTCAAAGAATTCGGCAGACGTTATTATGAAAATACAGCCTACTTTAACTTTGATGAAAATGAGGAATATAAACAGTTTTTTGAGACAACCAAGGATGTAGAGCGCATTCTGCAGAATCTAATGTTGGCCAGTGGTCAGAGGATTGTGTCGGAAAAGACGCTCATTATCTTTGACGAGGTACAGGACTGTCCCAAGGTAATCAACTCAATGAAGTATTTCTGTGAGAATGCTCCGCAGTATCACATTGCCTGTGCAGGTTCTTTATTGGGGATTGCCCTGGCGAAGCCATCCTCCTTCCCAGTGGGCAAAGTCAATTTCATGCAGATCGATCCGATGACTTTGACGGAGTTTCTGCTCGCCAACGGCGATGAAAATCTGGCCGGGTATCTGGAAAGAGTGGATACGATTGAGCCGCTTCCTGATGCCTTTTTCAATCCGCTTTGTGAGAAATTGAAGATGTACTATGTCACGGGCGGTATGCCGGAACCAGTACTTATGTGGACGGAAGCGCGGGACGTTTCCGCTATGCAGGAGGCCTTGTCCGGGATCCTCGGCGCTTATGAGCGTGACTTTGCCAAACACCCCAATATCGGCGAGTTCCCGAAAATTTCCATGATCTGGAAGTCCATACCGTCACAGCTGGCTAGAGAGAATAAGAAATTTATTTACAAGGTGGTTAAAGAGGGGGCGCGGGCCAGGGAATATGAGGATGCCTTGCAGTGGCTGGTGGATGCCAGGCTGGTGCATAAAATCTACCGCAGTACTGCTCCCGGTCTGCCGGTTGCCGCCTATGATGACCTGTCTGCATTTAAAATTTATCTGGTGGATGTGGGGCTGCTCCGCCGCCTGGCTCTGTTGGCGCCGACAGCCTTTGGAGAAGGCAATCGTCTGTTCACCGAGTTCAAAGGCGCCCTGACGGAAAACTTCGTACTGCAGACTTTAATTACGCAGTTTGAAGTGGTTCCCCGGTACTGGAGCCGGAATAATCCGCCTTATGAGGTAGATTTCCTGATTCAGCGGGAGAATGATATATTCCCTGTAGAAGTCAAGTCCGAGGCAAACACTGCCAGTAGGAGCCTGAAGAAATTCAAGGAGTTATTCCCGGATCAGGTCAGGCTCCGCGTGAGGTTCTCCCTTGACAATTTGAAACTGGACGGGGATGTGCTGAACATTCCGCTTTTTATGGCTGACCAGACGGACCGGCTGATTGGACTTGCATTGGAAGAAAAAGGCAGTATGCCCCGATAGGTTGTGGATTGCAGTCCTATCGGGGCAGGGATAAAGATTCGTAACAGTTCAGCGCCCTGTCTGAACAGTGATGATGATTATTTTGTTATAGAGTCTAAAAAGTGCTGAAATTCCGCTTCTTTCCGGTAAGCGTCAAAGGCGGGAGAGGAGAGCCATTTATCCCGCAGGATTTCCGGCAGCGGCCGGGAGTCATCGGTCTCATAATCCTGGGCTTTTTCCGTCACGGTGCCCAACAGCAGGCTTGTGTAGCACTGGGTTTCCGGTCTGGATTCAAAGGCTTTTGCCGCCCGGGCTGCCAGAGTCAGATTCTCGTACATGGATTCCCTTTCTCCAAGGCTTGCATACTGCCTTGCCAGTTCCCAGTATTGCCGGGCGCTGTGCCAGCTGTTTTGGGGAAGCTGTCCGTCGCAGATCAGTTCGTCCAGGGCCAGAGCTTTTTTGATTGCCAGGATGGAATCGGAGGCGGAGAGAAATCCGGATCTGCCTAAATTCAGGATGAATCCGGTCAGGCTTTCATAGTCCGCACGAATCTGACTTCTGATGAAGGGCAGTTTTTCCGCTTCTTCCAGTCCCCACCAGATCTGATTTTCCCGGCAGTATTGCTTGGGAGGAAGGGTTTCGTAGATGGAGCGGCCCAGGTCTCTGCGGCCCATCTCCACATGCTGAAAGGCCAGGCGGGCGGTGGCTTCCAGGCGGATTTCCTGGTCCGGGCAGTAGTTCCGGATCCGTTCTCCCAGAGCGATGATTTCCCGGTCATATTTTTCCATGTTTTCTTTCCAGTCAGGGATGTTGCCGTCATCGTCGCCGGATATGAAGAGAGCGTACATCAGTTTGTTGAGCAGGGCGTAGTTATTGGGAAATTCCGCCGTTCCTTCCCGGGCTATGGTAATACACTCGTCGATTTTACCTTTGCTGACAGCCGCCTGGAAGCGCTGCAGATACTGATCCACTTTTGCTTTTTCTGTGGAATCATCAATGCCCAGCAGACTGTCTGCGGAGCAGCGGAAGATTTCTGCGATGGCAGGCAGCAGCTCCATATCCGGATAGCATGTGCCCAGTTCCCAACGGGAGACGGACTGGCAGGACACTCCCAGCATTTCCGCAAGGGTTTCCTGGGTGATGTCCGCTGCCTTGCGGAGGAATTTGATATTTTCACCGATTCGTAGTTTCATGATAATCTCCTTTTCAATGGTTTTAGTTCTGGGTATCTGTTCTGCAGCGGCCGCTGTGGCAGGTACTGTAAGAAGTTTACCTGTATTTTCGGGAAAATACCAGTACACGAAAAGTGATATTTTTTCACTATAATAGTGAATTAATTCTGGGCGGAATAATGGAGACGGAGGAATGCGGACGGTCTCTCCATGCATACACTGTTCAGAAGGAGCCGCATTGCGGCAGACAATCATAGCTTTTTCAGAAAAAAAGAGCATGGATTTTATCCCCACGCTTCCCCAAATAACATTATTGATAATACTGCGCCTGTGCCTCCCACATTCTGGCGTACAGCTTCGAACCGATAACTTCCCAAAATAAATCAGATAGATTTGTTAATTAAATCCTTCTGAAATTCTTCCACCAATGCCATTATTGCTATGTAAGCATCTTGATATTCTTTCCGAAAATCCGTAATACAACTTGAGAATTCTCCTTCATTCAAAACGGTTTGTTTGTGGGTGCGGACATACGAAGTTTGTTTTAATGACATTTTGGGATAACTTAATACGTTCATTTCAAAATCATAATGGGAATCCAAATACTCCCTCCGTGTCACACGGGAAATGGGAAGGACAACCCAGTCTTTATCGTCTGCCTTCCCGATTACAAGGACAGGCCGTTTTTTAAAAGCCATCTTATTCAACTTCCCGTCATAATACTGAAAGATGGCCCAATATGCTTTCCCTGTCATTGAGCCGCCTCCGAGTCTTCAAATTCATCGTAGTACATATCATATATTGCGTCATATGGCCGTACTTTTTCTGCATCTTTCCTTATATCATCAAGCAGCAGCGGTCTGTCGCCGTTTTCTCCCTCTGCAAGCCCCTTCCGTGAATTTTTCCACGAAATCTCATTATGCGATATATCACTTAATTTCCATGAAGCCAAAGCCCCATATTGAAGAACTACATTTTTGGCAATATATGCAGCCTGGGTGGAAATCTTCCTTAACCCTTTGTAATACATCCCTTCAGGCGTATAATACATTCTGACTTCTTTTGATACCGGGCCGTATTTCCAACCCTCAAAAACTTCGCTAAACAGGGGGCTTCCTGTAATGGCAAGACATTCCCTTTGCGCCAGATAAAGTAATTTGTGCAGTTTCATTTCGTCTATCGCTTCGCCTGACTGTCTTTTATATTCATTGTAAATATATTGGGAAACATCAATGATTCTTTCCATGAACATTACCTCCGGCTGCACATGTAGCAAAAAAGCAGACACATATCGCCTGCCTCATCACGCTGCTTACGTCTTAATTATATGTGAAAATATAAAGAAAATCAACAAAAATTTGACCCCGCTCACGAGTGAAAGATGCCGAAATCATTGCGCCAAAGTTCATCTCTGGGGATCAGCAGCTCTGCGGTCTCCCAGTGGGAAACGGGAGGTACGCAGAATATTTCCCTGCTGCCGCCATAGGGACACCACGGTGACTTCAACCTCCAACAGGGGATTGATGGAGGTGAACGAATCAAGGACAAAAAATCAAGGCGGAAAGGAGCATGGGCGGAATAATTGAGACAGAGGAATGCGGACGGTCTCTCCATGCATACACTGTTCAGAAGGAGCCGCATTGCGGCAGGGAATGGAATGAGGAAATAATGAACAGGTATATTACAGGGGAAGGACCGGATCTGTCCGCCCATCAGGGGATTGTGGACATGAAGCGGATACGGAATGCAGGGTACAGAATGGCAGGGCTGCGGATGGGATACGGCCGGAATAATGTGGATCAGCAATATGCGGCCAATGCGGATGCCTGCTACCATCTGGGCATGTCTGTGGTGCTGTATTGGTTTTCCTATGCCTATACAGAGGAAATGGCTACTGCGGAGGCGGGATACGCGGTTGCCCAGGCGGGAAAATACTGGAAAAACTGTCCCATTGCCTTTGATTTTGAGTATGACAGTGTGAATTACGCCAGAAAGAACGGGGTGGATATCACGAAACAACTGGCTACGGACATGGCGATTGCGTTTTTGACCCATGTGCGGGACGCGGGGTATCTTCCGGTTCTTTACGGAAACCGTGACTATCTGCGGAACTATTTTGATCTGGGGCGGATTGAGGCTGCCGTGGGGAAGGTTTATATCTGGTATGCCAGGTATAAGACCGCGCTTTCGGAGGAGGAGCGGGAGGCTGCGGATATCTGGCAGTACACCTCCGGCGGCAGGGTGCCCGGCGTACAGGGAAATGTGGATTTGAACTGGTTTTATGCGGATTTCGACAAGTCCATGGACAGGGTTCCCCGGGAGGAGAAGCAGAATATCAATATCCGCAATTTTCAGGCAGCTGCCAGGGCTGACGGCATTCGGGACGAAAACGGAAACGAGCTGACAGTGGACGGTATAGACGGCCCGAAGACACAGTATGTCCGCAGGCAGATTGTGCTGAAGGCGCAGAAATCCGGCCAGAAATACATCGTGGGTTCCGCCGGTCATGTGGTGAAATGGTGGCAGGGCAGGTGCAATGAGATTCTCGGTCACAGACAGGCAGAGGACGGTCTGTACGGGCAGACGGCAAGACGGGAAACGTTTGCCCTGCAGAAAAAGATCGGTTTAAAAGAGGACGGGATTGCGGGATACAACAGCATACAGGAAGTGTTTTATTATTAGGACGTTTTTCCCGGGCATGCTTCCCGTACCCATATTTGTTCCCGTGGCTCTTAGAAAGGGAAATACAACATAACGGTCCAGCGTACTGTCTGAACGGCTGCGGCAGTCAGGCTGCTTTTTACGGGCAATGTCAGTCAGTTAAGGATGAGGTTAGATTCTGTTACAGGGGGTCTAACCTTATTTTTTTGTAAAAATATCCCGAAAGTGCAGGGTTTCGTTTCCGTATAACGAATGGTTCCTGTCTTTAGTCTGAAGAAAGACACAAGCCGGGAGCTGTGCAATTGACACACTTTCGGAACAAATACGTAAACAATAGAAATTCGTAAAAATTACGAATACATAGTCCGGGCCTGCTATAATAAATATCGGGCATCAGAAATGAACCAAACCCTTATGCCCCTGCTTCGTGACGCCGCCTGCCGGCATACCAATCAGATCAGACGAGGAGGAATGTGACATGGAACGGTATTTTACAGACGCCATATATATCCGCAGGGTTGCGGGAAAATCGCCGGAACTGGAACTGCGGGAAAAGCATCTGTACGCAGAGTTGGCAGCCAATATCTCCGGTGAGGAGTATCTGCGGATAGAGGAAGAACTGAATCATTTTTATGACGAATTGGGAAAAGAGCTGTTCAACAGAGGGTTTATGGAAGGAATCCGCTTTCTCCTGAAATGCGCCTCTATGCCCCATGAGGATTTGTGAATTGATTTTCCTGCATTTCCAGGCGGAAATTTAATTTTCCCCTTTTCCGTCCTGGCAGGAATTTTCATCCAGATAGCCAAACATAAGCTTCACCATGTTGACTGCCAACGCTCTCTGTGACTTTGTCCTGCCGGCCAGCAGCTGACGTAAAATCAAATATTCCGCATCCTCATCCGGATTAACGGAATCAGAAAGCAGGTAATCCACTGTAACGCCTAACCGGTTGGCCACCGCCACCAGATTATCCAGGGTCAGACTGCGCTCCCCGCGTTCAATCTGCCCGATATATGCCATGGAGAGGTTTACCTCTTCCGCTAACTTCTCCTGTGTAAGATTCAGTTTCAGACGTTCTTCCCGGATACGCCTGCCCAATGTCCGCCGCACCATAGAATCCCTCCAATGCTTATAGTATATCCCAATCATACTAAAAGATGAGATTTTGTGTAATCTGCACAAGGCATTATTTTTCTATGCTGTATGCTATATTTGGTTATATCGTAATTTTTACAAATGCCGGAATCGGCACCTGATAGAATGGTATTACAGCTGCGGAAGCGTCAAGTATTAATGGCTGAACGGTAAAGTCGCAAAGGCGCACTGCCGCCGCGCAGGACTATATATAGGAGGAAACAGCTTTATGTACATTTCAAACGAAGCAAGAATCATCAGGGAATCATCCCACGGCTACGATCTCATTCCCATCCAGGATGAGATGCTGTCCCACCGGGAGGTGGAGCTGGTGGGAGAAGTGGACGCAGCTTCGGTGAACGCTCTGGTCCGCCAGCTGCGCTACCTGCAGCGGCAGGACCCGGAGGGACAGATCACCCTTTTTATCAACAGCCCCGGCGGCAGCGTAGACAGCGGCATGGCTCTCTACGACGTGATGCAGGCGGTGAGCTGCCCCATCCGCACGGTCTGTGTGGGGCTGGCGGCTTCCATGGCGGCGCTGCTTTTTGTATCAGGGAGCAGGCGGGACATGCTGCCCCACAGCCGCATCATGATCCATGACCCGCTGATCGTCCGGACCGGCGGCAGCGCCCTGAAACTGAAAGCGGTCAGCGATGACCTGATGGAGACCCGGCAGATTATTGCCAGGGTCATCTCGGAACACTCCGGCAAAAGCCTGGAGGAGGTTCTGGCCAAAACCGCCACAGACAGCTATTTCCGGGCGGAGGAGGCCTTGGAATTCGGCCTGGCGGACCATATTATCACGAGCCTGGCAGAGGGCTGTTAGGCCATGGAGGGAACCGGCGAAAGCCTGTATCAAATGGAAAAATCCACAGAGGAATTTCAGAAGGGAGAAGAAAACATGTTTCACAACGTCAGATCCAATCGTATTCTTGCAAAGGGTGTCTCTGTCAGCAACGACACCTGGGTCACGGGGATTAACAACAACGACCTGGTGGTGGGGCCTTCCGGCGGCGGAAAAACCAGGGGCTATGTGGTGCCCAACATCCTCCATACCCAGGACAGCCTCATTGTGGCCGACACCAAGGGGAACCTGCGCAGGCTCTACGGCAGACATCTGGAAAAGCAGGGTTACACGGTCATGCACCTGGACTTTACCGACACGGCCGCCACTCCCCGGGGTTACAATCCCCTGACTTATATCCGGAAATGCCGGGACAGCGAGGCCAACCGGGAGGGCGACTACTACAACGAGCAGGACATCAAGAAGGTGGCGCAAGCTATCTGCCCGTGCAATAACCACAAAGAGCCTTTCTGGGACATGGCTGCCCAGATGTACCTGGAGGCCATCCTCCTTTTCGTCCTGAACCGGCTGCCCCGGAAGCAGCATGACCTGTACCAGGCGTATACCTTCCTTACGAAGATGGGGACTGCCGATCTGGACAATGTGGTGGCGGAGGAATGCATTGCGCACCCGGACTGCGCCTTTGCGCGGAAATTCAGGATGGTGCAGCAGAATACAAAGGCGGACAGGATGGACGCCAGTATCAAGGGGATCCTGGCACAGCACCTGGATGCGGTGTCTTACTCCGGCATGAAACGGATGTTCCGAATGCAGCGCCAGGTGGACCTGGGGGCATTCCTTAGGGGAAAGACGGTTCTGTTCCTGTCCGTCAGCGACTCCGACCGCAGCCAGGATGCCCTGATCAACCTGTTCTATACCCAGGCGCTGCAGTATCTTATGGCTGCTGCGGACAGGCAGCCGGACAGCCGGCTTCCCATCCCGGTGCGCTTGATCCTGGACGATTTCAGCACCAACACCTTGATTCCTGATTTCGACAAGATCATCTCCGTGATCCGTTCCCGGGAGATTTATGTCAGCCTGATCGTACAGAGCCTCTCCCAGTTGGAGGGCCTCTACGGAGAGTCAAAGGCCCAGACCATCATCAATAACTGTGATCATTGCCTGTACCTGGGGGGGACAGACACTCGGACGGCAAGGTATTTTGCGGAAAAGTTCAACTGCCAGGTTTCCACGGTATTAAACCTCCCCTTAGACAGCCTGTTCCTCTTCACCCGGGGCAGCGAGCCGCGGAAGGCTGTAAAGTACGAGCTGAATGGAGATGATGCTTACCGCAGCCTGATGGAAGTGTTGGAGCAGGCTGTTGATGAGAGCGAAGCGGTATTTGGAAGCGATGGTTTATAACATATTTGGACGCAACTACCTATGCTGTAAGTTGTATTATTCTTCAGCGTATGCTAAGATGGCAGAGAGCAGGAAAAAGATGCAGAGGGCCGGTTTCTGGGAATACGGCTCGGAGTTTCCGGAGGATTCCCCGTATGAGGATGAAGCCGGTGACTGCCGCTGGGACAGGGATGGAACGGGCATCATATTCAGCAACAGGGAGAAGCAAACATTAAAATCAAAGCCCGTCGATAACGGGCAGAAAGGTGAAAATATGGAAAAACAGGAAAGAGATCTTTTGACACTGGAGGAGCGGCTTCAATATGCGGCAGAATCCCGGGCATCCTCGCCGGAAGCCGCCGTCCGGATGGTGCAGAAATTTTCCGAAATCCCCGCCGGGTATTTTTTCTGCGGAGCGGAAGACTTGGATGCCATGAATGAACTGACAGGGAGGTTCTGGGAGCATCCCTCTGTGGACGTGGATACTTATCATGGCTTCTGTCAGACCTTCAGGCTGGCGATAATCTACGATACCGCCTGCCGTATGCGGGATCAGCCGGAAATGGTGCTGTCTGCGGAGGACTCCTGTAATCCCTGCCAGTCCCTCTGGCGCGCCGGCACGGTCAATGCCGTCATTTTGCTGGGGCTGATGCTGCTGGACCATGCGAAGGGCAGGGGGAAGAACAAAGATATCTGCCACTGCATGAGGATGACCCTGGGACAGTATCTGGATGCCCTGGCGGAATTTACTTCCGGGGAGGAGGGGATGCCGGGAGCGTCCCATACAGATTTCCGATTGTTCGGACAGCGCTTCCTGAAGAGCCGCGACGGCTCATGGCCTCTGGGGGATGCCCTGGCGGATATCCTAAGGCGCTATATTGCCGCGCAGCAGGAATTTGGCCGTCTGGACCATATCCTCCGCTGCATGGATGCCCTCTGCTGCTGCCTGGAAGAACAGGGAGGGACGCAGGCGGACAGCGCACGACAGTTCCGGGAGATCCTGGGTAAGTATTGTCCCGGTTTGGAGGGACGGAAGCTGATGGAGGAAGGGGGATGGTATCCGGATCCTTATGGGCATTATCTCGCCCTGGCCGGAGCGTATCCGGAGGATGTGCCGGATCCCGGCAGGGAAGGACTTGCCCCGAGAGCTGTCCGCAGCCAGGTATTTTTACCTGAATATGACTGCAGCCCCCAGTCCCTGCGTGCGCTGGCAGCCCAGACGCCCTTCCGGGATTTCCGGGAGCTTCTGGAGAAGAACATCTGCGAGGAACGGATGGCCCATGCCATGGAGGAGATAAACGCGTCGGCGGTGTATCTGTATACGATGTGGGTGGAGCCGTATCTGCCGGCTGAATGGTCCGGCTTCTGACTGTGACAGCCCATACAGGATTCCGCAAGATGTAGCGGGACGTCTTGCGGGAATCCGCCGGATTGTTTTATACAGGGCACACATATATTCCCGATTTCAGGAGAGGAGAGGTAAGAAAAGGATGAGAATATTGGAGGGAAACTGGGGAAATTACCAAAAGAATCTGCTGTGCCTCCAGGAGGTGACAGAGAGGCTGACAGGCCATATGAAGGGGCATGGATACTCCTTCCGGCCGCAGATCACGGACGGGAAGGGAAACTTTAGCCAGGAGAAGCTCTGCGTTCTGGTGGGAGAACTCATGGGCGGCTGGGCGGAGAAGCTGCAGACGTATATGGACAGGGATCCGGCTACAGGAGAGAGCCTGGCGGAACCCTATCTTAGGGAGCGGCGGGAGCTGTATGGACTCTACCTCTACTTGGTCATGCGGTGCAGTCTGTACGAGGGGGCGTATGCACGTGCCTATCCTTACGGCTTTGTGTCGAAGGAGCGGACGGATTTTGCTTTCCTTCTGGAACAGGCCAGGCGGATATCCAGGAGATGGTGCGTCATGGCCGGTCCGGACGGCAGCAAAACGAATGAACTCTACGAGGGCTATGACACACACTTCGGCTTCCATCTCTATAAAACCATTGTTGATCCGGAGAGAGAGTCCGACGACAGCGCTATGAGTCCCTGGTGGAGGCTGCCGAATACCAGGCTTAATTCCATGACCAATGAGGGCAACATGAAACGCATCTTCATCAGGCATCATTCGGGTTCCTGCCGGAAAGGAAGGGGCGAGGGGATCGCCCGGGACGAAGCGGCGGAATCGGGAGAAGGAACAGCCCCGGACAAAGCGATAAGCTCCGGCGAAGAAACGGCCCCGGACAAAGCGATAAGCGTGGGCGAAGGAACGGCTTCGGACAAAGACACGACTCTGGAGGAAGGGGCAGTCCGGGCGGAAAAAGCGGTGCAGACGGAGAATGGCAGCGGCGAGGACGGAATGGACGGCTCTGTGTGCTGCGAAAACAGGGAAAACACCGATGTCCCTGCGGAGGGAGCCGATGGCGGCCCGGACGGAGATGACGACTACGGGGATGCCTATGAGGATTATGATGCCTATGACGATTATGATGCCTATGCGGATTATGATGAGGACGATGACCCTTACCCCTTCCCTGATTTCGAAACCAAAGCCGCATTTGAGGCCGCCGAGTTGGAGCGGATGGCAGAGGAGTACGAGCGGAGGGATTACCTGGCCGGGCTTGCCTTAGGCTTTGCATGCAGGGCCGAGTATCTGGAAGCCTGCCGGAGGTTTGCGGCGCTCTTTGAGAAGGCCGGACCAGAGGTTCTGCGGGACTTTTCGCAGGAACTGGAGGTGATCGTGGATCTGTATCTGCTTGATAGGGAACTCTCCCCTATGGCGGATACCGATAAGGTATTGGACGTGTACAGCCGTATCTATGACGGTCCCTGCCGGCAGGCGGAACGCTGTGAGAGGGGGCTGCAATGGAAGAAAAATCAGTGAACAGTATCCGTGAGACTTTTTACAATGATATTATCTACGATTACCAGGTCAAAAGCGAAGACCAACGTGAGAGGGCTTTCCTCTACAGGGCTTTTTGGGCGGAGAATGTTTCGGGGCTGCTGAAGTGCCTTGACAAGTCGCTTTCGGAGTATAGCCGTAAGAATCACCTGCAGTCGAAGGGCAGGTCTCCAATCAGGGAATTGCTGGAAGAGGCTGTGAGGGAGGATCCGGAATGGAGCAGGCTGCTGGAGGAGGCTCCGGGGAAAGGCCGGGACTTTTGGGAGAAACTTCCATGGCTTTTGGCGGAGAAACCCATACGGACCCGGGACGAGTCCCGAATCAAGGGGCTGTTGGGAAAAGTGATGGGAATGGAGGAATACTCGGACTGGGCCAGAGCCAGGAACCAGGACAAAACCAAAGATGTGCTTCTAAGGGATGTGCCGGGAAAGGACAAGAAGGAACGCCGTGACTTCTGGGAGGAGCTTTGGCGGAACGATGCCGGTTATATGGCGGGGCTGATCACGGACACGGACTATTATCTGTGGCTGACGGAGTATCTGGCTGAGCGGGACATCTATTATAAGGATAACAGCATGCCGGACGGACATTTGTGGTTGGAAACGCTGCTGTTGGAGTCGGGCGTGGTGAAGCCTGGGAAGGCAGGAAACGGGGAGTCCCCGGAGAGGGCGCAGGCGCCGGGGGACGGGAAACCTGCAGGGAATCCGGATGCCGGCCAGAGCGAAGACATCCGCATCAAGGCCAATGTGGGAAAGAAGCTGACCGAGCTTGCGAGGCGGATACAGGAGGAACGGGATGCCGGAGGGACGGAAATTGCCGGACGGCTGCGGCATCTGGAGATCTCTGTGAAAAACGGGGAGGATGAGAAGAAGGAGGACTATCTGCCCTGGCTGACCGCCCGTCTGGAGCAGATGGCGCTCCACATTAAGATCAAGACCTGGCTGCAGGACAGCGGATATCCCGCCAGAGGGCAGGAGGGGGCAAGAAAGTCCGGAAAGGAGCCTCGGAAGCAGGACTTTTCCCTGCGGCTCTTCGAGGCGTACTGCGACAGCCGGGAGGGTTATGAATTCTGCAGGAAGGCACAGACGGGCGGGGAGGGCAGCGGGGTCTGGCATATGGAAGGCCAGGGATTCTGCGTGTTGGATGTGACTCCGCAGCAGGCCGACAAACTTCGGGAGAGCCTGGAGCAGGACAGGGAGCGGCCGCCCTATCTCTATATTCCGCTGGCCATACACACAGTGAGCGGATGTGTCTTCTTCCTTGCGGGGAAAGAGAACTACAGGGAACTGTATGAGAGGGCGGGAAAGAGGCCGGACGCGGGAAAGGCCCTGAAGGAGGCTTATGAGAAGGCAGGGACCCGTTACTGCTTTGACTATCTGCGCCTGGATAAAAAATACCGGGAACAGTTCCTGGGGGATGTGGGAGGGGCGTTCCGCCTGCATCCTACCTTCCACAAAAAACAGGGGAAAAACTACGAGGAGGTTTTGGAGGATTTCAAGCGGTACTGCAAGCGCGGGTGCGACAGCCCGCGCCGGGTGGTGAAGAACCTGAATGAGGAAATGGAAATGCCTGCCGATATCCGGAACGCGTTTAACTGGGCTTTCGACAATGTGGAAGAGATGGAAGTAAGCCTTGAGGCGGCGGCTTCCTTCAATCATACCCGGGAAATGGCGGACAGGGAGTATTGAGATGGGCAAAATATTATACTATTAGTTGTATTTATCTATGCTATTTGATAAGATAGAAACGGGATTGGGCAAGTGGACGCCATCGCAAAGAACCGATTCCAGAATGAATCCTATTCCCATTTTATCGAGCTCATAAAGCAGATGGACGGCATAGAGCAGCGTTCCAATGTTTTCATACTGGCCGCCACCAACGCCCCCGAATCCCTGGATCCCGCATTCACCCGCTCCGGCAGGATCGATAAGGAATTGTCCTTCACTTTGCCTGACAAAGCCGTCCGCGTCGAACTGGCCAAAGGGAACCTGGTAAAACGTTGCGGGGCATTGCGCAATTTCGTTTATTCCGTTTCCGATGCCGGGACTGGAAGGAATGCTGACAGGCGTATGGAAGAAAGCTGTGAAAAGAACCGGAAGGGAATCAAAATGCTGGCGGAGAAGATCGCGGAGATAACGCGCGGCTATACGCCGGGAGATATCGAAAACATCATTAACGAAGCCTTTATCAGGTATGTGCGGGAAGAGCATCCTGAACCCGGGATCCCCAAACTGCCTCACCGGAACGCCTCCGAATTCGGAAACGCCGAACTGGACTGTCTTTACGGCCACATTTACGAAGCCGTCGAAAGAAAGAAGATAGGCGATCCCCATCCTGCAGACAGGGAAGAACACTTCAGCATTGAGAAAAACGACCAGAGCTGTTCTTCCGTCTCCATCCATGAGGTAGGACATGCGGTGGTAAGCAGGCTGTACGGCTGTGAGCCATTTGAGAAGATCACTTCCCTTCCCAGGGGCAGCGCGCTGGGATATGTGATGCTGAGCCAGAAAGCGCCCGTGACAAAAAGGGACTACAAAAACCGTATCCGCTGCGCCATGGGTGGAAGGATCGCCGAAGAGCTGGTATACGGGGAGGAGAATATCTCCGTAGGCGCCGGGGAGGATATGAAAACCGCCACAGGCTTCGCCCGCGCTATGGTAGAGAAATTCGGCTTTGCGGATGAATTCGGTTTTATGGCGCTCCGTGAAGACACCGCGCAGTATCTGGGCGGAAGCGAATATAGCTGCTCCGAATCCTTCCGCAGGCAGAGCGATGAAGCAGTCAGCAGGCTCCTGAAAAAGCTCTATGAGGAAACGGCGGACAAGCTGGCTGACAAGAAAGAACTCATCATAAAGCTCGCCAGGAAAGTGTTCGAGGAAGAAACCATGACAGGTGAGAAGTTCATCCGGTATTATGAGTCGCTGAAAGATACGAAAGCGTAATGGACTCGCGCCACTCAAATTCACAGGCTGAAATCTTTGAAGCATGACCCAATTGGGATAAAACAAAAAAGAAATCCCTTGTATTCCTGCCTGGCAGACAGGAGCAGGGGATTTCGATTTTGCTGTGTTCGGCGTCGCCATTGGGCAGATCTTCAAAGGTTCCTGTACAGCCCTCCGGCCTAATTGCTTTGTAGGCATCTCTGGAGAAAGATATCTCCGGGAAGCGACTCCGCCTCCATTCTTTTTCTGAACATGAGATAATAGCAGTTCAGCTCAAAATCGCTGCACTCCCTCCTGGATTCCGGCAGGCAGCGCAGAAGCTTCTCCCGCACTGCTTGATCCTGAAGCTCCGGGCGCAGTTCCTTCTGGATACCGTTCAGTCGGAAGAAGATTTCGATTTCCTCCATGGCTCTGTCCAGTTTCCGCTTTTCCACTATAAAATCCATATTGTACCGTGTTTCCGCTTCCCATTCGCTGAGCATTTCGGAATGGTCGTCAATCCAGTCTGTGATGACGAGGCCCGCGCCGTTGGCCGTAATCATGGATAACAACCTGGTGATCTTGTGGGTGTTCGGCACAGTGACGCCCACACACTCCAGGGCGGCTTTCAGGATCTTCTCCACCGCCTGCTGCAGATGATAGGCTGCATTGTTCAGGATCATCTCATCCTCCCAGGGAGTCTCCCACAATTTTTTCGCAGTTTCGTAATCCAGTCTTGCGCTTCGAAACAGTCTGATATCGCACATGGTATCACCTCTCAAACAATAATAATCCTTTTGCATCTATTTCACGGTACAGGGCGGACTCCGGGGACAGATTCGTTACAATGTCCACTTCGCATCCCACCTCGGGCAGAGGCTCCAGCTTCCTGTCTCTGTCGTATTTTTCCAGATAGAGATCGATATCGCTGCGGCTGCAGCAGCGAAATTCCAGGGAACTTCCGAACAGCGCGGCTTTTTTGATGTTGTTATCCAGGTACAGATGGCGGAGCAATGTCTCCACCCTTTTCTGCATCAGCGGATGTACCCGGTTTGCGTTTGGAAAATCGATCCCTTCCATTACCGGGAAATCCCACATTTCTTCCATATGATTCATAGAATCCCTCCCTTTCCATTTTATCATGCCGGTCTGAAAAAGGCAAACCATATAATTTCTTTCTTAGTCTGTTTTGAGGAAATTCCCGTAAAATTTACGAACACATCCTGAGTGGCCTGCTATACTATTCCTGTAAGTCGTGTACCCTGAAAAACCAATATATACTGCGCACCGGTTGAATTTGCAGTACAACACGACTCCAGACCGCCAGCCAGGTATTTTCCCGTAGGCATTACTGTAAATCCTGGCGGTCTGCAGTATAGCTTTTCTATCTGCAAGGCGGAGGAGGGAAGCAAACCGGGAAGATTGCAGTAAATCAGAACACGCACAATATAATCACTAAGACGCATACCCACACGCCCCTCAAAGCTGTGGACTTCGGCTTTCGCACGAAAAGAAAGGACAAGCCTATAATGCCAGTATTCAGAGTAGAAAAAGTCAAAGATTATACGATTATGCCAAACACCCACTTACGCAACCGCCAGTTATCCCTGCGGGCAAAAGGATTGCTCTGTCAAATGCTCTCCTTGCCCCCGGAATGGAATTTCACTCTGCAAGGGTTAGCTTATATCAACAAAGAGGGGTTAGACGCTATTACAACGATTATACACGAACTGGAGCAGGCAGGATATATTACCCGCAACAGAATACGAGATGAAAAGGGATTGCTTCGGGAAATGGAATATACAGTCTATTCTTCCCCCAAGTTGAATGACAGTTACAGCAATAATCCAATCACGGATAATCCTACACCGGAAAATCCAACATTGGATTTTCCAACGCAGGGAAAACCAACGCAATAAAATATAGATATATAAAATACGAAAGTATAAATTACAGAATGATAAATTATCTATTCCTTTCCTATCCGTTCTTTTTGATTTTTAATTGAATTATCCCTATCGCATGAAGGGAATGGAAAGAGGTTGCTACAACACAGATATTCATTTATGCCTTAATTACCCTTTATCAAT
>CAJUGL010000053.1 GCA_910586515.1 uncultured Acetatifactor sp. | reverse complement strand
CCACCAACTTCCTGCTGATGCATGCCATGGGTCCCAATGTGGCGGGCGTTATCGGAACGGCAGTTGCGGCAGGTACCTTTATGGCGATCTTTGGAGTGTTCTAAAATATAATTGATGGAGGAAATTCGTAAATGTCAGAACAAGCAAAAAAACCGATTAAAATTACGGAAACCATACTGCGTGACGCGCATCAGTCCCTGATTGCTACGAGAATGCCTACCGATTTCATGCTTCCCATCGTGGAGAAGATGGATAAGGTGGGATACCATTCCGTAGAGTGTTGGGGCGGCGCTACTTTTGACGCTTCCCTTCGTTTCCTGAAGGAAGATCCCTGGGAGAGACTGCGCAAGCTGCGTGACGGGTTCAAGAACACAAAGCTGCAGATGCTGTTCCGCGGCCAGAATATTCTGGGTTACAGGCCCTATGCGGATGACGTGGTGGATGCCTTCGTACAGAAGTCCATCTCCAACGGTATCGATATCATTCGTATTTTCGACTGTCTGAATGACCTGCGCAATCTGCAGGAGGCCGTAAACGCCACCAACAGGATGAAGCAGCAGGAAGGCAGAGGCCATGCCCAGGTTGCCCTGTCCTATACTTTGGGGGATGCCTATACCCTGGAGTACTGGACGAATATGGCGAAGAAGATCGAGGAGATGGGCGCGGATTCCATCTGTATCAAGGATATGGCGGGTCTGTTGGTGCCTTATAAGGCTTCCGAGCTGATCACCGCCATGAAGAGCGGCACCAAGCTGCCCATACAGCTGCATACCCACTACACCTCCGGTGTGGCAAGCATGACCTATCTGAAGGCAGTGGAAGCAGGGGTGGATGTCATTGATACTGCCATGAGTCCTCTGGCTCTGGGTACTTCACAGCCTGCAACCGAGGTTATGGTGGAGACTTTCCGGGGCACGCCTTACGATACCGGATTTGACCAGAATCTACTGGCAGAGATCGCCGATTACTTCCGTCCTTACAGGGATGAGTGCTTGAAGAGCGGTCTGCTCAATCCCAAGGTGATGGGCGTGGATATCAAGACATTGCTGTACCAGGTGCCCGGCGGCATGCTTTCCAACATGGTGAGCCAGCTCAAGGAGCAGAACGCGGAAGACAGATATTACGATGTGCTGAAGGAGATTCCCGAGGTGCGTAAGGATCTGGGCGAGCCGCCCCTGGTTACGCCTTCCTCCCAGATCGTGGGTACCCAGGCCGTGTTCAATGTACTTATGGGCGAGCGGTACAAGATGGCTACCAAGGAGACCAAGGCGGTTCTGCGCGGGGAGTACGGTCAGACCGTAAAGCCCATGAACCAGGAGATCATCGACAAGGTTATCCCCGGCGAGGAGAGAATTACCTGCCGTTATGCGGATATGCTGGAGAATGAGATGGATAAACTGGAGTCCGAGATGAAGGAATGGAAGCAGCAGGATGAGGACGTGCTGTCCTATGCATTGTTCCCCCAGGTTGCCATGGACTTCTTCAAGTACCGTCAGGCACAGCAGGAGAAGGTGGACATGACCCAGGCGGATACCAAGAACGGCGCTTACCCTGTATAAGGGGTAGGAGGTTTTCATAGAGTCTGTTCCGGGAGACGCGGCGGTTTAGCAGCGTAAAGTTTCCTTTCCGGAAAAGGATAGAGCGGCAGGAAGTGCCGGCGCCAGGGCGATAGGCAGGACGCGTCGGTATTTTCTGCCATTTTCTGTAATGGATGAAGGGGGCCGGAAAATATGTATGAGATATCTTATATTGAGACGGAAGAGCAGTTAAAGCAGGTATTGGATTTTTGCTATGATATTTTGGGACAGCATCTGCGGAATATTGAGAATTACAGATACGATGACTGGAAAGATAGAATAAAGTCAGACAGTAAGCTTTTGGTATATGCCCATGAGGGCGGCCATGTGATTTCCGCAGTCCTCGGCAGGCGGGAAAGCGCGGAGAGCCTGGTCTGCGGGTTTGTGGCATGTGCGCCGGAGCATCGCAGGCAGGGGATTACCAGGGGATTGATGGATAGATTTGAGAAGGAAGCCGTCAAGGCAGGATTCCGGTATATTACTTTGGGGTCCGATGCGGATCCTTTTTACGGGAAATGCGGCTATAAAGTGATATATGAAATGCATGGGCAGAATATTTACCAGAAATTATTAGGGACATGAAGGAACGATATATTATGTTGAGCGGCGAAGCCGGGAACATGGGGCAGAAATGAAATTGGGTCGGAACAGGAGAACAGGGCGTTGAGAAAGGTGATTGTTGTGGGCGGAGGAGCCGCGGGAATGATGGCGGCATTGGCGGCTGCAGACCAGGGCTGCAGGGTCTGCCTCATTGAAAAGAACGAAAAGTTGGGCAAAAAGCTGTTCATCACGGGTAAGGGCCGCTGCAATGTGACCAATGCCGCGGACATGGAGACCTTGTTTGCCAATGTCCGGAGCAATGGAAAGTTTCTGTACAGCGCCTTTACTGATTATGATAATCGGGCGGTGATGGACTTTCTGGAGAAGGCAGGCTGTCCCCTGAAGACGGAACGGGGAGAGCGGGTTTTTCCCGTGTCGGACCATTCGTCGGATGTGATTGCCGCCTTTCAGAGAGAATTGAAAAAGCGCAAGGTGGAAATCCTTTTGCATACAGCGGTGAAGGAACTGATTTGGGAGCGACCGGAAGAGGCAGCATCTCCGGAAGACGGGCCGCCTGTGGACGATGCAGGAAGCTGTACGGAAAGGGCCGGGGAAAACAACCTTCCGGGGAAGCGTCATGCAAAGTCCCGGGAGACCGAAAAATCGGGAACAAAGGGGAAAGCGCAGACTGCGCAGGGGAAGATTACAGGGGTCCGTCTGGCTGACGGCAGGACGCTCTCCGCTGACGGCTGCATTGTCTGCACAGGCGGCATTTCCTATCCTTCCACAGGTTCCACGGGAGACGGTTATGGATTTGCCAGAAAGGCAGGACATCAGGTGACGGAGACAAGACCGTCACTGGTACCTTTTAATATAGAAGAAAAGTGGTGTTCCCGGCTTATGGGGTTGTCGCTGAAAAATGTCTCCCTGCGGATGAACAGCGGCGGCAGGGAGGTTTACGAGGGTTTTGGAGAGATGCTCTTCACCCACTTTGGAGTCAGCGGGCCACTGGTTCTGTCTGCCAGCAGTTTTTACGGGCAGTCTAAGGCAATGCTCTATATCGACTTAAAGCCTGCTCTTGACTTGGAACAGCTGGACCGCCGCCTGCTGCGGGACCTGGAGGCAAATAAGGGAAAGCAGTTTAAAAACGCCTGGGGCGGATTATTTCCGGCCAGTCTGATTCCGGTGATGGTGGAGCTGTCCGGCATTCATCCGGATAAGAAAGTGAATGAAGTCACCAGGGAGGAGCGCAGGCGTTTTGCCGCCCTGATCAAGAAACTGCCGCTGACAGTCACCGGGGTAAGGGGTTTTGAGGAAGCCATCATCACCAGGGGAGGGGTCTCCGTGAAGGAAGTCAATCCCTCCACCATGGAGTCCAAAAAGGTGAAAGGGCTGTATTTTGCAGGGGAAGTACTGGATGTGGACGCCCTGACCGGAGGATATAATCTGCAGATTGCCTGGTCCACGGGACATCTGGCCGGCAGTTCCCAGAAGATTTTTCAGGGGCAATAATTCAGTGTCCTGTCGGAATTGCTGCCATTAGGGGCAGAGCAGGCTTTGCAGGGAAGGGAAGCATTTAATATGGGAATCATTGCGACGCATCGTGTAACAGACAGCGGCAATCAGACAGTGGGCTTTATGATTAATGACAGCTATACGGCCTATTATGATGTAGTCAGAAATATCAGTCTGATAGACAATTTAATATTGACGCCGGACGGTGTGTGCGCAGAAGAAGGAGAACTGCCTGTTCAGTCCATAAGAGAGGTAAATGAGAAGCGGTATCGCCGGATTTGTCTTGAAAATCCCCTGGTAAGAGATGTGCAGACAGAATTGGATCAGTGGAAGCAGAACTGGGGCGGAAAAGTTCTGTATGTAAGCGGGGCAAGGCAGACAGGAAAGACGACGGAAATCTTTAAGTTTGTCTATGGAAATTATGAGCAGATCATATATGTCAATCTGGCGGACAGAAAGCAGTTGGAGGGCTTTGAAAAAGCGGTGGGAAATACCTCCATGCTGTTTGGAATGATTCAGTACTGCAGGGAAAGCGGCAGTTCGGAATTCTGCAACTGCGACAGAACGGTGCTGATTATAGATGAAATACAGGAAAGCAGCAATATTTACAACAGCATCCGGGCATTGCAGGGAAGTCTTGAATGCCATATCATCATCACCGGCAGCTATCTGGGCAAAATTCTCAATGCAGCATATTTTAAGCCTGCAGGAAATCTATATGATATAGAGATGCTTCCATTGTCATTCAGGGAATTCTGCAGGGCTTTTCAGAAAGAAGAGCTGCTGATGAGCGTCAATCTGTACGGCGGATCTGAGGATTGGAAATATGAGAGCCTGACGCAGCTTTATATGACATATAAAAAAATCGGAGGATATCCTGCCGTAGTGAGGGCCTACCTTGGGACAGGGAATCCAGAAGACAGCTATAAGGAAATTCAGTCTATTATCGAACGGTTTACAGAGGAGTCGGCCTCCTATTTTCGGGATGCAAAGTGCTCCATGGTATTTCAGAATGTATACAAAGCTGCGTTCATGGCTATGGCGAAAGAAAAAAAGGGAACGTCGTCGAAAGAGATCAGAGATATTACAGATTTTATAAAAAACGACACCCACGAGCATGTGAGCAGGCGTGAGGTCAACGATGCAGTATCCTGGCTGAAATTCTCGAAGATTCTTGGCAGCTGTGATTTGTACAATCAGGGCAGAGTGGCAGATTTGCTGAGTGAAAGAAGATTTTATTTCATGGACTGCGGTATAGCCAGGTATTTGGCGCAGCATACCCCGTTGAACAATGAGACGGTGGAGGGAATCCTGGCGGAAAATTTTGTCTACACGGAATTGTACCGGGTCTATAAGGAAAACAAACTGAAAGGCGACAGGCCCTGTTGTTCTGTATATAAGGAATTTGAGCTGGACTTTATGTTGGTAGACAAAAATGACAGACGCTATGGCATAGAGGTAAAATCGGAGAAGTCCGGAAAGCACAGATCTCTGGATAAATATTTGGACTGTGATTTTATAGACGAGGCGTATCTTGCGCAGATTACCAGGGGTGGCCTGGGAAGACAGGTCAGGTCAATCCCCATCTATACGGCAGGATGCAGATTTCCCTACGAAAAGTAACAGTTCAGACAGGGCGCTGAACTGTTACTACGAAAATACTCCGGATTCGCAGAGTGCAGACTGGGTCCGGACAGATCTGAAACCGGATTCTAAGTTGGACCGATCTGCCAATATGGCGAAGAAGAGAGAAAAAAAGGAGTTTATAGGAGGATATGAAAATGAGCTTTAATGTGGCAATGGACGGTCCCGCAGGGGCCGGAAAAAGCACCGTGGCCAGGGCGGTGGCAAAGGAGCTGGGCCTGATCTATGTGGACACAGGCGCGATGTACCGGGCCATGGCGCTGTTTATGCTGCGGGAGGGTGTGGACTTAAAGGACAGCGGGAAGATAGCGGAAAACTGTACCCGGGCGGATATTACCATACGCTATGAGGACGGCGTTCAGGTAGTCTGTCTCAACGGAGAAAACGTAAACGGGTATATCCGCACCGAGGAGGTGGGGGAAGCCGCCTCGGTTATCAGTCCGGTTCCCCTGGTGCGGGAGAACATGGTCAGGCTCCAGAAAGCCCTTGCCGCCCGGAGCGACTGCATCATGGACGGGCGTGACATCGGCACCTGCGTGCTTCCGGAGGCGCAGCTGAAAATCTATCTCACCGCCGGCAGCGAGGTGCGGGCAAAGCGCAGATACGATGAGCTGACTGCCAAAGGAGAAATCTGCGACTTGCAGCAGATCAAGGCGGATATCGAGGACAGGGACTACCGCGACATGCACAGGGAGATGTCTCCTTTAAAACAGGCGGAGGATGCCGTATTGGTGGATACCTCGGACATGACCCAGGAGGAAGTGATAGCCGAAATAACAAAACTCTGCGGACAGGCCAGGGCATGAACTGTTGCGGGCTGTCTGCGGAAGGCGGGAGATTGTATGGAAGTAAAACTTGCGGAGCACATGGGTTTCTGCTTTGGCGTGAAGCGTGCTGTGGATACCGTGTATGAACAGATAAAAAACGGGAAAACTATCTATACCTATGGTTCCATTGTGAACAATGAGGAAGTGGTGAGGGATCTGGCGGAAAAGGGCGTCAGGGTTCTGGAGACCAGGGAAGAGCTGACGGAACTGTCCGAAGCCGGGCAGGAGGCAGGGGATTCAGAGGCAGCGTCTCCCGCCAGCGTCATCATCCGTGCCCATGGCGTTCCGGAGGAGATCTTCACCATCCTGCAGGCGAAGCATCTGGAATGCATCGACGCAACCTGCCCTTTTGTGAGACGGATCCAGAAGAAGGCGGAGGAGGAGAGCAGGAAAGGAAAGCATATTGTCATTGTCGGAAATGCCGGCCATCCGGAGGTGGAAGGCATTATCGGATGGTGCAGGGGTCCTGTCACAGTCATTAAAAATGAAGAAGAAGCCCGGAAATTTCAGCTTTCCCAGGGTAAAAAGGTATGTGTGGTGGCACAAACGACATTTAACTACAATAAATTTCAAGGCATAGTTGAAATTTTGGAAGAAAGAGGTTATAATGGTAGTGTTGTAAATACTATCTGTAACGCTACGGAAGAGCGCCAGCGTTCTGCAAGGGCGCTTGCAGCAGAAGCTGACGTAATGATTGTGATAGGCGGTAAGCACAGCTCCAACACCAGGAGATTGTATGAAATCTGCAGTGAGGAATGTGCGCATACCTATTTTATACAGACACTCGAGGACCTGTGTTTAGAATTACCTAAAACTGCTCGACTGGTGGGTATTACAGCGGGGGCTTCCACCCCAAACAAATTAATTGAGGAGGTTCAAAATTATGTCAGAATTAACTTTTGAACAGATGTTGGAAGACACTATCAAGACAATACACTCAGGAGATGTGGTCGAAGGCACAGTCATCGATGTAAAGACTGATGAGATTGTATTGAATATCGGATATAAGTCCGATGGCATTCTTACGAAGAATGAGTATACCAATGATTCCAGCGTAGACCTTACAGCGGTAG
The DNA here is from genome assembly GCA_910586515.1 of uncultured Acetatifactor sp. Classification (GTDB taxonomy): domain Bacteria; phylum Bacillota; class Clostridia; order Lachnospirales; family Lachnospiraceae; genus Acetatifactor. The sequence continues at coordinate 16,788 of CAJUGL010000053.1, read as the reverse complement.
TAAAGCCCGGGGATGTCATGGAAGTGAAAATCCTGAAGGTGAATGATGGAGAAGGACAGGTAGTGCTGACTTACAAGCGTCTGGCCGCTGACAGAGGCAACAAGAGAATCGAGGAAGCGTACAACAACAGGGAAGTGCTGAAGGCATCCGTGGTGCAGGTGCTTGAGGGCGGACTGAGTGTTGTCGTAGAGGAAGTGAGAGTATTTATTCCCGCAAGCCTTGTTTCGGATACTTATGAAAAAGATCTGAACAAGTATATGGGACAGGAGATCGAATTTGTGATCAGCGAGTACAATCCCAAGAGAAGACGCTACATCGGCGACCGCAGGCAGCTGATTACTGCCCGGAAGGCGGAGATGCAGCGGGAACTCTTCGAGCGGATCCAGGAAGGCGATGTGGTGGAAGGCGTCGTAAAGAACGTGACGGATTTCGGAGCCTTTGTTGATCTCGGCGGCGCTGACGGACTGCTGCATATTTCCGAGATGTCCTGGGGACATGTGGAACATCCCAGAAAGGTATTCCGGATCGGAGATACTCTGAGAGTATTGATCAAAGAGATTAATGGCAGCAAGATTGCTCTTTCGCTGAAATTTGAAGATGAAAATCCCTGGAGAGACGCGGCCGATAAGTATGCCATCGGCAATATCGTGACCGGCAGGGTTGCCAGGATGACGGATTTCGGCGCGTTTATAGAGCTGGAGCCCGGAGTGGACGCGCTGCTTCATGTATCCCAGATTTCCAAGGAGCATGTGGAGAAACCGGCAGATGTGCTGAATGTGGGCGAAGAAATCACGGCAAAGATTGTGGACTTTAATGAAGCGGACAGAAAAATTTCCCTGAGCATTAAGGCCATGGCCGCTTCCAGTTCTATGCGCGATGAGACTGACGAGGATGTTACAGTTGATATAGATGCGGTGATCACTGCGCAGACGGAGGATGAAGCCCAATAATGACAGGAATAACTGCCATGCTGTATGATTATGAGTATTTTAAGCGGGAAATCCTGGCGCTGACAGGAATTGAGTTAAATGCTTATAAGGAAAGTCAGATGAAGCGACGGATAGATAATCTGATTTCCAAAAATCATATAGAGGGTTATGACAAGTATGTGTTATGTCTGAGGACAGACAAGGCAAAGTTGCTGGAGTTTGTCAATCATATTACCATAAATGTTTCCGAGTTTTACAGAGATGTCCCGCAGTGGAAAGTGATGGAGGAGAAGGCGGTGCCGGAATTGATCGCCAGATTCGGGAAGAATCTGAAAATCTGGAGCGCCGCCTGTTCTACCGGAGATGAGCCGTATTCGCTTGTGATGGCTCTGTCGAGACATCTGCCCCTAAGCAGTATCCGAATTCTGGCCACGGATTTGGACAGAGAGGTAATTGCAAAAGCAAAAACGGGTCTGTACGGAGAGAAGAGTATTATGTCTGTACCGCAGGATTTGCGTAGACGTTATTTCAAACAGACGGGTTCTTCCTTCCGGATTGCGGATGAGATTAAGGCCTGTGTGGAATTTCGGGAACATAATCTGCTGAAAGATGCGTATCCGGTGGATTGTCATTTTATCGTTTGCCGAAATGTCCTGATTTATTTTACAGAGGAGGCTAAAGACGCCGTATTCCGTAAGTTTTTCAGGTCCCTGGCAAATGGCGGAATTTTGTTCATCGGTACTTCGGAGCAGATACTTAATCATGCGGAAATAGGATATTTCAGAAAGAATGCCTTTTATTACCAAAAACCTTGAAGAAACAAAATCAGATAAGCGGCTGCAGCGTAACTGAGGCAACCGCTTAATTTTGATGTAATTATGTTTTTTTGACTTCTTTTACGGCGTTATGCTCAATAGGTAGAGGCCATCATATTGAGAACGTGGGAGGCATATTGGGAAAAAGCCTGCCGGTCCTTTTTTAATTCATCGGTTAGTTCAAAGAACAGCTCGCGGCTCTTGTAGTCACGCTTGAAAAAGGGAGTAAAGACAAAATCCCACTGCGGCAGATAGCTGGAGGCCTTGCGCGTATAGCAGTTGGCTGCGGAGGCAGGTATACGGTACGCTTTATCCACAAATTCGGCAACGGATTTGTGCAGAGCGGTATCTTCTGTGGGAAGGTAATAGTAATCATGGTAATTAGAGTAAAAATACCGCAATTCTTCCTCAAAAATGGGAACTTTCAATGAGCATCCTGTATCGTCACTGCGAAAAATGCACTGGTTGATATTGGCGGAAACAGGCTTTGGCAGCATTGTGTCCGGCCGGAACTGGATGATCAGTTCCCGTCTTCGCGCCCCGTTGACATCCCGGTAAACATTTGCCTGAACTTTCCTGGCCCGGATGGGAGAATTGAACAGGTCATAATAGGCCAGCATGGGCAGCGTCTCCAGCATTCCCTTTAAATCATCCGCATTGTGGAGAAAGAGGGCATTCTCGGAGAATTCGGAGGGGTTTTTAATATACTCGTGATAAATGCCGATAAGTTCTCCCCCTGAGAATACGTCCTTACGGTTTATTCCTAAAAACTGTTCCAGCGTTTTCTGCTTGCAGTTGGGTAGTTTAAGGAAGTATCTGTAGGGAGCAACTCTCTTATAGATGTCGATTCCCCGATAATCGTCAAAAGTATAGGGCAGGGAGAGCTGAGCGCATTTCTGCGTGATAAAGGGCAGATCAAAATTGTTGCCGTTAAAGTGGATCAGGTAACGATAGAGCTTTGAAAATTCAAAAAAAGCCTTCAGCACATCCGTTTCCTGGTCATAGCTTTCCGCCATCCATTGTATGGTACGCCATTTGCCGGCCAGATAGTAGGCGCAGCCGATCAGATATAAATAGGAAGATTTTGCGGTAAAACCGGTAGTTTCTATGTCAAGAAAGAGGATACGTTCCAGGGGCGCAAGCCTATCCAGGGGATAAGATATGGAAAAGTTTTCTAATGTTTCCTCACAAATTCTCATGGCAGCCTCCGTTTCCAATAATTGTATGATTGCCAGTAACCATTGCCAATCATGATAAGAATATTATATCATAAAATAAAAATTTACAGTAGTATTTTGTTAAAAAAAATAGTATATTTATGTTAGGATTCATTTCAAGTGAAACAATGGAAAGGACTTAAGAGAACATGGCAAAATTGACATTTACGGGCGGCATACACCCCTATGATGGAAAAGACCTGTCCAAGGATGATCCAATCAGGGATGTTCTGCCGGGAAGCGAGCTGGTTTATCCCCTCTCCCAGCACATCGGGGCACCGGCCAAAGCAATTGTCGCAAAGGGGGACAGGGTGTTGGCAGGGCAGAAGATTGCCGAGGCGGGAGGATTTGTCTCCGCGCCTGTACACAGCTCTGTATCGGGGACAGTGAAAGCTGTTGAACCCAGGCGTGTGGCAACAGGCGATATGGTGATGAGCATTATCGTGGAAAATGACGGCCAGTATGAGGACGTTGGGTTTCAGCCCCGCTCGTCCGTGGGGAAGATGAAGCGGGAAGAGATTACGGAGATCATCAGAGAGGCCGGAATCGTCGGAATGGGCGGGGCAGGATTCCCTACCCATGTAAAGCTTTCTCCCAAGGAGCCGGACAAAATTGATTATGTAATCGCAAACTGCGCGGAATGCGAGCCTTATCTGACTTCCGATTACAGAAGGATGATTGAGGAACCCGAAAAGCTGGTGGGCGGCCTGAAGATTATTTTAGGACTGTTTCCCAATGCCCACGGTATTTTAGCTGTGGAGGATAATAAGCCGGACTGTATTTCCCGTCTGCAGGAGCTTACCAGGGACGAGCCGAAACTGGGCGTTCGTGCGCTGAAGACCAAATATCCCCAGGGCGGAGAACGGCAGTTGATTTTTGCCACTACAGGCAGGAAGATCAATTCTACCATGCTGCCTGCGGATGTGGGCTGTGTGGTAAACAATGTGGATACCGTGGTGGCAGTGTACCGGGCCGTGACGGAGGGCAGACCGCTGATGGAGAGAATCGTCACCGTGACGGGGGATGCAGTGGTGAAGCCGGCAAATTTCCGGGTGAAAACAGGAACTACATATGCGGAAGTATTGGAAGCTGCGGGGGGATTCCGTGAGAAGCCTGAAAAAGTTATCTGCGGCGGTCCTATGATGGGATTCAGTATGTTTGATCTGAATGTTCCGACCACAAAAACTTCCACGGCTCTACTGGGACTGACGAAGGACGAGGTAGCCGCCATGGAGCCGGGACCCTGTATCAACTGCGGCCGCTGTGTGGCAGTGTGCCCGGGCAGGATCATTCCCAGCAGATTGGCGGATTACGCATCACATTTTGACGAAGAAGCGTTTGTAGCCAATTATGGCATGGAATGCTGTGAGTGCGGCTGCTGCAGCTATATCTGTCCTGCCAAAAGGCCTCTGACTCAGCAGATAAAATCCATGCGTAAGATTCAGCTGGCCAAACGCAAAAAATAATATACTCTATACGAAACAAAAATCAGCAGCGACGGTTTATTCGTCCGGGGGACGGTTGACAGGGCTGCGGAATTGATAATGGAGAAAACTATGGGCGAATTATACAAAGTATCATCGAATCCTCATATTCGTTCCAAAGTAGCCACAAACGGGATTATGCTGGCGGTTGTCATTGCCCTGATGCCCGCGGCTGGCTTTGGAATCTATAATTTCGGACCGAGGGCACTGGCAGTTATGCTGGTCACTGTGGCCAGTACGGTCCTGACGGAATTTTTATTTGGGCTGTATCGCAGAAAACTGACGATTACGGATTTGTCGGCTGTGGTGACAGGGCTGCTGCTGGCGCTGAATCTGCCGGTGACCATTCCTCTGTGGATGGCAGCCCTGGGCGGTGTTTTTGCCATTTTGGTGGTAAAAATGCTTTTCGGAGGACTGGGACAGAATTTTATGAATCCGGCCCTGGCGGCAAGATGTTTTCTGCTGATTTCTTTTCCGACCGCGATGACGGCGTTTGACTGCGATGCCTTTACGGGAGCTACGCCGCTGGCGGCATTGAAAGCGGGGGAACAGGTTAAAGTACTGGACATGGTGATCGGGCGCACGGCGGGAACGATAGGAGAGACTTCCGTAATCGCCCTTGCCGTAGGAGCCTGTATATTGATTCTTATGGGGATAATTGATCTGAGAATCCCCGGCAGCTACATATTGTCATTCCTGATTTTTGCGGGATTATTCGGCGGTCATGGCTTTGACCCTTCGTATCTGGCTGCCCAGCTTTCCGGCGGCGGCCTGATGCTGGGCGCGTTCTTCATGGCCACGGATTATGTGACCAGGCCCATCACAGGCCGGGGGCAGTATGTATTCGGCATATTTTTAGGACTCATGACAGGAATATTCCGTATCTTCGGACCGGGAGCAGAGGGCGTTTCCTATGCCATTATTCTGGGAAATCTTCTGGTGCCGCTGATGGAAAAATATACGATGCCTGTGGCCTTCGGATACGGGAAGGGAGGTAAGCGCCGTGAAAAATAAAAACGATGTGAGCGTAATGCTGAGAGAAGCGGGGATTCTCTTTGCCATTACTCTGATTGCCGGTTTGGTTTTAGGCGTGGTAAATGAGCTGACAAAGGAACCCATCCGCATACAGCAGGAGAAGGCCGTGCAGGAAGCCTGCAGAGCCGTATTTGCGGAAGCGGCTTCCTTTGAGGAAATGGAATATGCGCCGGCGGATGAATTACAGCAGGAGCTTTCCGCCGCAGGCGTGAAATTGGGCAGGGTTTACCGGGCCCTGGGCAGCGACAGCGCAATGCTGGGCTATGTGCTGGAATCCATCTCGACGCAGGGATACGGCGGCAATATTGTGCTGTACTTAGGCGTGACTAACGAAGGAACACTCAATGATATCTCGATTCTGGAGATTTCGGAGACCGCAGGACTGGGGATGCTGGCGCCGGATGAGCTGGTCCCTCAGTTTCATGACAAAAAGGTGGAAAGTTTTATTTATACCAAGGCAGGTGCTTCTGCCGACAACGAGATTGATGCCATCAGCGGCGCCACCATTACCACAAAGGCTGTAACCGATGCGGTCAACGGCGGATTGAAGGCGGCAAAGGCTTTGACAGAGGGAGGTGGCGGCAATGAATAAAGCGGGAGAGAGGCTTTACAACGGCCTGATCAAAGAAAATCCGACATTGGTGCTGATGCTGGGCATGTGTCCCACACTGGCAGTTACCACTTCGGCCATAAACGGTCTGGGCATGGGACTCACTACCCTGGCCGTGTTGGCGTTAAGCAATTTGATTATTTCCCTTTTGAGGAACATTATTCCCGACAGAGTGCGTATTCCTGCCTTTATTGTGATCATCGCATCGTTTGTGACTGCGGTGCAGCTGCTTTTGGAAGCATATATCCCGGCTTTAAACAAGTCCCTGGGCGTTTATATTCCTCTGATTGTGGTAAACTGTATTATTCTGGGGCGTGCGGAGAGTTACGCTTACACAAATCCGGTTTTGCCTTCCCTTTTTGACGGAATCGGCATGGGGCTCGGTTTTACCTTTGCTCTGACCTGCATCGGAGCGCTTCGGGAACTGCTGGGAGCAGGCGCTTTGTTCGGCAGAACAATACTGCCGGATTCCGTAGAGCCGATTCGGATATTCGGTCAGGCGCCGGGAGCATTTTTCGTGCTGGCAGCGCTGGTGGCCTTACAGAATTATCTGAAAAAGATCCGGAAGGCTGCAGGGAAATCTTACGAAAAGATTGGTTCGGGCTGCAGCGAGGATTGTATGAATTGCAAGGACAGAGACGGATGTTCCAGGCGGTTCTATGACGAGAATGCGTCTACAGAAAAGAAAAAGTCTTCAGAAGCACAGAATTCTGGTGAGGAGGGCAGATAAATGGATATGGGATATGTGAAGGAATTACTTGTCATCTTGATCGGTTCTTCTCTTGTCAGCAATGTGGTACTCAGTCAGTTTTTGGGACTCTGTCCATTTTTGGGCGTGTCCAGGAAGACGAACACGGCGGCCGGGATGGGGGCGGCTGTAATCTTTGTCATTACTCTGGCCAGCGCAGTGGCAGGCGTAATTTATAAATTTATTTTGGTCAGATTCCATGTAGAGTATCTCAAAACCATTGTGTTCATTCTGGTCATAGCGGCTCTGGTGCAGTTTGTGGAAATGTTTCTGCGCAAGACCATGCCTGCTCTCTATGAGGCTTTGGGCGTGTATCTGCCGCTGATTACTACCAACTGTGCCGTGCTGGGCGTGGCGATCACCAATGTACAGAAAGAGTACGGGATTGTAACCGGGATCGTGAACGGTTTTGCCACTGCGGTTGGGTTTACGGTTGCCATTGTAATATTGGCAGGTATCCGGGAAAAACTGGAGTATAATGATATACCCGAATCTTTCAAGGGAATGCCTACTGTGCTCCTTACGGCAGGGCTGATGGCCATCGCCTTCTGCGGATTTTCCGGTTTGCTCTGACAGGATGTCCGGAAAGCGTAAGGACTGATGCGGAACTGATAAAAACGGCTTTGACCTGTGAGGCATCCGGACCTGACAGGTCAGTGCACAACTCATAATAAAAGGGAGCGAAAGGATGAGTATAACGGGAATTTTGGCTGCCGCAGCCATTGTGGGCGCGGTAGGTATCTTTGTAGGGCTTTTTTTGGGAGTTGCCGGAATCCGGTTTCATGTGGAGAAAGATGAGAAGGAAGAAGCCGTGCTGGCCGCTCTGCCGGGAAATAACTGCGGCGGATGCGGATACGCTGGATGCTCTGGTCTGGCCGCGGCCATAGCCAAGGGAGAAGCCGCGGTGGATGCCTGTCCTGTAGGCGGCGCAAAAGCAGGGGAAAAGATTGCCGCCATCATGGGGGTAGAGGCGGGCAGTTCAGAGCGAAAAGTTGCTTTTGTGGCCTGCATTGGGGATTGTGAAAAGGCAAAAAAAGACTACGAATACTATGGACATCAGGATTGCCGGATGATGGGCTTTGTGCCCGGAGGCGGCCCGAAAGCCTGCGACAGCGGCTGTCTGGGGTACGGCAGTTGTGTTGAGGCATGTCCTTTTGATGCTATCCATGTGGTAGACGGTGTGGCAGTGGTGGACAGAGAGAAGTGCAAGGCGTGCGGAAAATGTGTGGCGGCATGTCCGAAACATTTGATTTCGCTGATTCCGTATGATGCAAAATATGCGGTTGCCTGCAGTTCCGCAGATAAGGGACCGATAACCATGAAAGCATGCCAGGCAGGCTGTATCGGCTGTGGGCTGTGTGTGAGGAATTGCCCTTCCCAGGCGGTGAAAGTGACGGATTTCCATGCCGCCATTGATCAGGAAGCATGTACCGGCTGCGGAACCTGCGCGGAAAAATGTCCGAAAAAATGTATTGTTAAGATATAAAGTTTATGCCCGCATAAGCGGGCAGGGGGTATAATTATGAAAATGCCGGATGATTATGATGATCATTCCAGTCTGACGCCCACGGTAGTGATGGCTATAGTGGCTGTGTCCGCCTTTGTTTCGGTAATTTTGTTTCTGGTGTTGATATTAAATAACGCCCAGGACAAAGCCGCTCAGCGGACACAGCAGAATAATTCACAGCAGGGGGCAGGGGATGCGGGCTCCGCATCGGCAGTTTATCCCGAGACGGATGAACTGCTGAGCGAAAGCGTCCTGCATCCGGACGATTTTGATTTCTGGGACATGTATCCGGAACCGACGCCGGAGCCTCAGCCCACGGAGGAACCGGAGACGGAGGAAGAGGATGACCCGTCTACGGACGGAAAGCATACGCTGGTTCAATATGCTGACGGTGAGGAGGAATGGGTTCTGATCAGCCCATATCTGCCGAAACATGAGTACGATTTCACCAAGCTGGTCTGCCAGTCCGAGCTGATGAAATATTATGAAAACGGTAAGCAGACTTCTTTTGTGGGAGCGGATATATCCAAGCTTCAGGACTATGTTGACTTCGGAAAGCTCAAGAAGGCCGGAATTGACTTTGTCATGCTCAGGGTGGGAGCCAGGGGGTATGGCACAGGCCAGTTGATTCTGGACGAGCGCTTCAGCGAAAATATAAAAAGAGCAACAGATGCGGGGCTGGAAGTAGGCGTTTATTTCTTTTCTCAGGCTATCAGTGAAGCTGAGGCTGTGGAAGAAGCCAATATGGTGATTCAAAACATCAGCGAATACAAGATTACTTATCCTGTGGCATTTGATATGGAGCTGATCGAAAATGATTCCGCCAGGACGGATGTACTGACCAGAGCGGAAAAGACCACCGTCACCAAAGCTTTTCTGGATACTGTTGCCGCGGCAGGCTATAAGACAATGATTTACGGAAACAAGGAATGGCTGATTAAGGAAATTGACATGTCGAAGCTGACAGCATATGATGTGTGGCTGTCTCAGGCGGGAGATATTCCGGATTATCCGTACAGATTTGCCATGTGGCAGTATAATTTTGAGGGTTCGGTGGACGGTATAGCCGGATACGTGGGGCTGAACATTTGTTTTATCAATTACGCGGAGAAGTAGCGGACCGCAGCGCTGACCTGTTATCAATTATCCTTTAGCAGAAAAATTTATACATTCAGATATATTTTCAGGACTTGACTCATATATTGATATATCGGACAGGCTTTAAGGCGCCGTCTGAAGTTGAGAAAGGACTGAAAGGTATGTATAGGAAAGCGACTTGTTTTCTGGTAATGGGAAGTTTTGTGTTCATGGCCTGTTTCTTGTGCCTGAAGGGAATCGACGTAGTCAAGCTCTGGTCCGAACCGGTCCTGGAACTGGGACTTCAGGAGGTTGAGGAAAAAGCTGAAGAGCTGGAAATGCAGTGGGAGCATAAAATGAGGCCTCCTTTTGAAGACAGGATCAGGGGACTGGGGATTGCCGACGTGGCAGTATCCGGTCAGCGCACCGTGGGCTACTCGGTGATGGAACAGAATTATGTATATCGGTTTTCGGAGGAAGAGCTGGAAGTGCTGCTTCGAATTGTAGAGGCGGAAGCCGGCAATGAGGATGAGGACGGAAAGCTGCTGGTGGCCAATGTGGTCCTGAACCGGCTGAACAGCGAACAGTTTCCGAATACCGTGCGTGAGGTGGTATTCCAGCAGGAAAAGGGAGTGTCTCAGTTTTCGCCCGTATCCAACGGAAGCTATTACCGGGTGGAAATCAGCGAAGAGACCGTCAGCGCCGTGGAACGGGCACTGTTGGGCGAGGATCTCTCCGAGGGGGCTCTGTATTTTGCCGCCAGGAAATATGCGGACAGCAATAAAATGAAATGGTTTGACAGAAATCTTACTTATCTGTTTATTCATGGCGGACATGAATTTTTTAAATAATATAGAGTCTTAATTACGGAGATATAATACTGGAAATATCCGGACCGGTATTGTATAATAAATACAGTATCTGAAAAAGCATACAAATGTTAATTTATGAAGGAGAAAAATTAAAATGGACGGAAAACAGGGAAATAATCAGCAGGACAACCATCAGTACGGCAACTATCAGGATTATACGAATACCTACTATCAGCCGCCTGTAGACAACAGAGGAAACAAGTCAAACGGTCTCCAGGTGGCAGGGTTAGTGTGCGGTATTCTGGCCATCTGTACCAGCTGCTGCTATGGACTTCCGGGAATTATTCTGGGAATTGCCGGACTCATCTGTTCGATCATCGGTAATAACAGAGGCAAGAGCGGTGTAGGCATCGCAGGTTTGGTCTGCTCAATCATCGGCCTGATTTTGGGGATTATCTCATTGATCTATTATATCTGGGCGATAACTTATCTGAATGAAATAGGATATCTGGATATGATTTTGAATCAATATCAATATTAGAGGATAAAATGACAGATGGCACGCTGCGGCGGAAAAAGGGATCTTGAGACGGAATTATTTCATATAGGGCTGACTGTTTTGGCGGCAGGGACAACGGCATGGGTGCTGTCTGGTTTTCTGCCGCCGATTCGTCTGCCTGAAATTCCCTGCTTTTTTTCGTCGGTGCTGGGTTTCTATTGTCCGGGCTGCGGCGGCACGAGAGCGGTCAAAGCGCTGTGCAGAGGCCAATTTTTCCGGGCTCTCTGGTATCATCCCCTGGTGCCCTATCTGGCCGTCGGCTTTGGCGGATTTATGGTGACTCAGGGACTTCACAGAGTCGGGATAAGGCTTATTCGGGGATGGCGATTTCATCAATGGTATCTGTACGGCGCCGTGTTTCTGATTCTGGCCAATTTTATCCTGAAGAATATGCTGAGATTGATTTGGGGGATTACCCTGTAGCTCACTCTTCGTATTCGATCGTTAAATCTGCATCATCCGGCTCTTCTCCGTGCAGAAAGGTAATGATGATCTGGATTCTTTTATAGGCCCGGGAGTAATTTTGACCGGCATAATCGGCTATGTATTCGTTATAGGAGCCGTTGCTGTATGCCTCATGGTAGCTGCTGACCGCTTCTGTCATGTATTTGCCGGACTCATCGGCCAGAGTCTCCAGATAGTCAAATTCTTCGGGAAAGTCCAGCCTGGCAAAGGACTGGAAAACAATATCCAGATCATCCAGGTAAGCCAGCAGCTGCGAGGGCGCGTCTTCCGACTGTGCGTCGATACTGTTGATGGAGTTATCTATTTCGGAAATCTTGGTGCAGAAGTCATCCATATTTTTCCGGAACGCGGCCAATACGGGGTCTTCTCCGCAGGCTGACAGCATTAACGCGGCCAGCAAGGCCGTCAAGAGCGTTTGTATCTTAATTTTCAATGATTCAGACCTCCAATCCACACATATTTAACAAAATACTATTAAAATTTACCATAATCCGGCCCTTTTCGCAACTATTTTTAAATCGGATTTGGATAAATCCGCCCCTTTACTATTAAATTGGATATGTGTTATTATAATTAGAGCATTTACCTTTTGCTTTTTGCACGTTTTATACCGGACTTACATGCCTGCGCTGACAGGCAGAGGAAAATTTACGGACAAGCCGCCGGCTTGGAGATTGGGGACATAATGACAGAAAATGAATTCCGCAGCCTGACAAAATCATATGTATATCTGGACGGAGCAACCGGTTCAAACCTGGTTAAGGCAGGAATGCCGGCCGGAGTCTGTCCGGAACAGTGGATATTGGAGCATTCTCATATTCTTCTGGAACTGCAGAGGGCATATGTGGCGGCAGGGACAGATATTCTGTATGCGCCTACTTTTACCGCAAACAGGATTAAGTTGAAAGAATATGGGCTTCAGGACAGAATGAGTTCCATGATCAGGGAATTGGTGGGAATATCCAGAGAAGCCGCTTCCGGCGGAGGCAGACCTGTCTATGTGGCCGGTGATCTGACCATGACAGGGATACCGCTGAAGCCTGTAGGGAAGATGGAGCTGGAAGAGCTGATCGACATATATAAGGAGCAGGCAAGGGCTCTGGCGGAGGCTGGAGCTGATCTCCTGGCAGTGGAAACCATGATGAGCCTGGCAGAGGCCAGAGCAGCTCTTCTTGCCGCGAAGGAGGTCTGCGATCTTCCTGTGATGGTGACCATGACTTTTGAGGCGGACGGCAGGACTCTGTACGGTACAGACGCCCGGACGGCTGCAGTCGTATTGGAGAGTCTGGGCGCTGCGGCCGTGGGAGTCAACTGCTCGGCCGGTCCGGCGCATATGCGGCAGATTGTGACGGACATGGCGGCGTATACGGAGCTTCCCGTAATTGCTAAGCCAAACGCGGGTCTGCCCTGTTTGGACGGAGAGGGCAATACCTGTTACAGTATGAATGCGGAGGAATTCGCGGCGGAGATGCGGGTGTTGGCGGAGGCCGGCGCTACGGTGCTGGGAGGCTGCTGCGGAACTACGCCTGAGTTCATCGCAAAGCTTGCGGAAACTTTCGGAACAGGGGCCTGTCCGGAGAGGATAAGGACCGGAATCCGCCCCAGAGTGCTGGCTTCCGAGCGAAAGACCGTGGAGTTTGGACTGGACGGGGGATTTCTAGTGGTTGGAGAGCGAATCAATCCCACCGGGAAAAAGCTTTTGCAGGCTCAGCTGAAGGAAGGCTGTTTTGACAGGGTTCTCCGGTTTGCGGAGGAACAGGAACAATGCGGGGCACAGATTCTGGACGTAAATGTGGGCATGGGCGGAATCGACGAGAAGGCTGTGCTGCTGCAGGCCCTGGAAGAAATAAGCGGGGTGACGAATCTTCCTTTGTCTCTGGATTCCAGCAATGTGGATGTGCTGGAAGCCGCCCTGCGGCGTTATCCGGGCAGGGCTCTGGTGAATTCCGTCTCTCTGGAGACAGAGAAAACGGAAAAGCTTCTGCCCTTGGTGAAAAAATACGGCGCAATGTTTATTCTTCTTCCTCTTTCCGATAAAGGTCTGCCCGAAAATATGCAGGAGAAAAAGCAGATTATCGAGACTGTGCTGGAGAGAGCCTATTCCCTGGGGCTGAGGAAGGAGGATGTGATTGTGGATGGCCTTGTGTCCACCGTGGGCGCAAACAGAAACGCCGCGCTGGAAACGCTGGAAACGATTCGGTACTGCAGGGAGAGAGAACTTGCCACTATCTGCGGTCTGTCCAATATTTCTTTCGGAATGCCTGAGAGGGGCTTTGTCAATACCGCTTTTCTGACCCTGGCCATCCGGGAAGGCCTGACAATGGCCATAGCCAATCCTTCCCAGGAATTGTTGATGGGCTGCGCGCTGGCGACAGATTTATTGCTGGCAAAAGAAGACGCGGATACGCGATATATCGAATATGCGCAAAGGGTGACTGAAGGCAGAGCGAAGAGGGAGAGCGCCCCTTTTCCGGCCCGGGAATCCCGTGAGAAGAGGCCGGCAGATACCGCAGACGGGAAAACCATAGTCGAAAGCCGCCCTGAGGTTGGACAGGCTGCGGCAGAGAAAGCGTCTCCGGAAAAAGACATCCGAAATGTCCTGCGCAATTCCGTTTTGAAAGGAAATCAGAGGGGAATCGCAGCCCGGACAAGAGAGGCTTTGGAAAAGGGGGAGGATCCTTCCGCATTGTTAAACGAAGTGCTGCTTCCGGCAATTAATGAGGTGGGGGAGCTGTTTGACAGGGGAAAATATTTTCTTCCCCAGCTGATTGCCAGCGCCAATGCGATGAAAAATTCCATAGAAGTATTGGAACCGCTGTTGAGCCGGGACAGCGAGGCTCAGAATATGCCTGCGGCAGTCATTGCTACGGTGGAGGGAGATATCCATGATATCGGAAAAAATCTGGTGGCATTGATGCTGAAGAATTACGGATTCCGGGTCATTGATCTGGGCAAGGACGTGCCCAAGGAGGCGATAATTCGGGCGGCTGAGGAGAATGATGCGGAAATTATCGCGCTGTCTGCTCTCATGACCACTACCATGCGTCGGATGAAAGAGGTAATCGATTATGCCCGGGAAAGAAAAACCAAGGCAAAAATTATGGTTGGGGGCGCGGCCATTACACAGGAATATGCGGACGAAATAGGCGCCGACGGCTATTCTGCCGATGCGGCGGGGGCGGTGAAGCTGGCCAGAAGGCTCTGCGGATGCCCGGAGGAAATCTGATATTGCTTTTACGCAGGCAGCTGCGGAAAGGAAGACAGCCGAGGAACGAAGGTACCCGGAAGATGTGACAGCTGTGGTGACTTGCGTGAAGAGGCGGAACGATAAACAGGAGGAAATAACGATATGATAGGTGCAGATGCCATCATTAAATGTCTTGAGGCAGAAGGAGTTACCACGGTGTTCGGATATCCAGGCGTAGCCATTTGCCCTTTTTACAACAGCATTCTGGAATCCGAGATCAGAACCATTCTTATCCGCACGGAGCAGAATGCGGCTCATGCGGCCAGCGGTGTATCCAGAATCACCGGCAGACCCGGAGTGTGTGCAGTCACCTCCGGTCCGGGCGCTACCAATGTGATCACAGGCATTGCCACTGCCTTCGCGGACAGTATCCCGTTGATCTGTATTACGGGCCAGGTAAACAGTGAGCTTTTGGGCAGCGATGTCTTTCAGGAGGCGGATATCACGGGAGCGGTGGAATCCTTCGTAAAATACAGCTACCTGGTGAAAAATGTCAATGATATTCCCCGGATATTTAAGGAAGCCTTTCACATTGCCAATACGGGAAGGCGGGGGCCTGTGCTGATCGACGTTCCCATTGATGTTCAGAACGCGGTAATCAGTAAATTCAAATATCCGGAAGATGTATCCATGCGTACTTACAAGCCCACAGTAAAGGGACATGCCGTGCAGATCAAGAAGGTGGTTCGAGAGCTGGAGAAGGCAAAGAGGCCCCTGATCTGCGTGGGAGGAGGCGTGCTGCTGAGCGGGGCGCAGGAGGAGCTGCGCCGTTTTACGGAGACACATGGAATTCCCGTGGTTTCTACCATGATGGGCATCGGCGCAATGCCTACGGATCACCCGCTGTATTTCAGAATGGTGGGAAATAATGGAAAAGCCTATGCCAACCGGGCCATGAACGAATCGGATCTGCTGATCATGGTAGGCGCCAGAGTGGCGGACAGGGCCGTGAATCAGCCGGATTTGATTACCCGGGACAAAGTTCTGGTACATATCGACGTGGATCCTGCGGAAATCGGCAAAAACGCAGGGCCTACGATTCCTCTGGTAGGTGATGCAAAGCATATTTTCGAGGACCTGGAGAAAGAGGAGTTTTCCTGCGATTATTCGGAATGGCTGGAAACCCTGAGGCAATACCGCAAAACACTGGCCACAAAGAGAAAGCCGAATCCGAACTATGTGGACCCGGCGGTATTTATCATGCGGCTTACGGAGAAGATGGAAGAGGATGCCATTTACACCGCAGATGTGGGACAGAATCAAATCTGGTCCTGCGGTTATGCCAAAGTGCGGAAGGGAAAATTTCTGACCTCCGGAGGCATGGGAACCATGGGATATTCCATTCCGGCTGCGGTGGGAGCAAAGGCAGCCGCGCCGGACAGACAGGTAGTTGCAGTGTGCGGAGACGGTTCCTTCCAGATGTCCATGATGGAGCTTGCCACCATGTGTCAGCATGATATTCCTGTAAAAATAGTCGTCCTGAAGAATAATTATCTGGGTATGGTGCGCCAGTATCAGCATTTTACCTATAAAGATCATTATTCGGTAGTTGATTTGGCGGGCAGTCCGGATCTGGAGAAGCTTTCCGCAGCTTACGGCATCCCTTTCCTGCGGCTCACGGATATGGAGAAATGCGACGAAACCATTGACGCCTTCCTGAAGGATGACAATTCCATGCTCCTGGAATGTGTTATAGACCCCATGGATTTAGTATAAACAGGATAGGAGAAAAGAGATGAAGACAAGAATATATTCCGTGTTGGTGGAAAACCGCTCCGGTGTATTGGGCAAGGTTGTGGGCCTGTTCGCCAGAAGATGTTTCAATATTGACAGTCTGGCCGTAGGGGAGACGGACGATCGAACCGTATCCTGCATGACCATTGTCAGCAGCGGTGACGAGAGAACCATCGAGCAGATAGAAAAGCAGCTGAATAAAAAGCTGGATGTCATCAAGGTGAAGACTTTTGCGGAGCAGCAATGTATTACCAGAGAGCTGATGCTTATCAAGATTAAATACAATAAAAATAACCGCAGGGAGATCATGGAGCTGTGTGAAATCATGAAGGCTCAGGTAGTGGATATGTCAAAGCATTTCATGATGATACAGATTTGCGACGAGCCTGAGCGGATAAAGCTGATGATCAAGCTGCTCCAGACCATCAGTATCGTGGAGGTAGCCAGAACCGGGACTCTGGCTCTGTGCAAGTGCGCCGAAAACGATGAGGGATGATGTTACTGTTCACAGGTGCCTCCGCGAAGTGTTTTCGTGCGTATTTTGCACGA
>CAJUGL010000052.1 GCA_910586515.1 uncultured Acetatifactor sp. | reverse complement strand
CTACACGGACACTGCCGCTTGTCTGCCAGCCCTGGTGCAGACACTCCGGCTTGATAAACCCGGACTTAATATCATAAATCTGGCTGAAATGATTCCTTGTGTCCTCTGAAATACCGAGAATGTAAATCAACGCCTTGTGATAGCAGTCCTGATACCTCGCCTGCTCCAGTTTCTCATAATAAAACTTCTCATGTTCCTCGCTGTTAAAAACCATGTGTTTGTTGTTGGCGCTCTGCGCCTCTGCTCTTAACGCTGTGTTGTTCATTGTATACCCTCCTAGTATTAAATTTTTGATATAAAGGATTGAGATAGGGTTTTAAGGAACTGCTATAATTGAGTAAACTTCGCCGAAGATTGTGAATACTCATTTTACTCAACATCGCACTTGAGTAATACTCAACTTGAAGTGATTTTAGACGGTTTCAGACGGTAAAAGACGGTATTTTCGTTTTTCCTTTTTAGAATACAAAAAAGGCTCTGAAATCCTCATAATCACTTAGAAATGCGTGATTACAAGGCTTTCAGAGCCTCATATTTTTTTACAATATTCTGATATGCAAACTTCGCTTACATTCCCATCTGCGCAGCCACCTCAGCAGCAAAATCCTCGTTCTTCTTCTCCAAACCTTCACCGGTCTCGAAACGGACAAATTTGCTGATGCTCAAATCTGCATTATTTTCTTTTCCAACCTGAGCAACATACTGCGCTACGGTTTGCTTGCCATCCTCAGCCTTCACATATACCTGCTCCAACAGGCATACTTCCTTCAGTTCCTTATTCAGACGGCCGTTAATAGCACCCTCGATGACTTTCTCAGGCTTGCCTTCCATCTTGGGATCCTGGGCGATCTGAGCCGCAATAATCTCTCTTTCATGTGCCTTATATTCCTCAGACACATCAGCCGTGGCTACATACTTAGGATTCAAAGCCGCCACTTGCATGGCAATATTAGTCAGAGCTTCCTTAACGGCATCATTTACCACCGTTGTTCTGGCCTCTACAATAACACCAATACGCCCGCCGCCGTGTACATAAGTGGCGACACAGCCTTCGGAAGCCTCAACCCGCTCAAATCTGCGGATATTCAGCTTCTCTCCGATTACCGCAATCTTATCAACCAGAGCCTCCTTAACGGTCTTGGAGGTGTCTTCATTCCAGGACTCCTCAAGCAGCGCCTCTACATCGTTTGCAGTGGAATGCACTGCCTGAGTTGCAACTGCCTTTACAAATTGCTGGAAAGTTTCGTTCTTGGCCACAAAATCGGTCTCGGAGTTTACTTCCACTACTGCAGCCTTCCCGTCACCATCAGCTACAATACTGCAGATTCCTTCCGCAGCAATTCTGCTCTCTTTCTTCACGGCCTTGGCCTGTCCCTTCTTCCTCAGGATCTCCACAGCCTCTTCCATATTTCCATTAGTCTCGCTCAGAGCCTTCTTGCAATCGGTCATTCCGGCGCCGGTCTGCTCACGCAACTCCTTGACCATAGCCGCTGTCACTTCTGCCATCTATATCATCCTCCTCAATATTTATCAGTCAAAATACGGACTCTGCCTTATGCATTCTCCTGCTCGGCAATCTCCTCAATATCTTCTGCTCCCGCTGCTGCCGCTTCCGCCTCGGTATAAACGGCTTCTCCCTGGTTCGCCTCAATAACGGCATCTGCCATCTTGGAAACAATCAGCTTTACAGCCCTGATGGCATCGTCATTGCCGGGAATGATATAGTCGAGTTCTTCGGGATCACAGTTGGTATCGCCGATACCGATCAGCGTAATGCCCAATGCATGCGCCTCCTGCACACAGATTCTCTCCTTCTTGGGATCTACCACAAATACAGCGTCGGGAACTCTGCCCATATTGCGGATACCGCCCAGGTTCTTCTCCAGCTTCTCCCACTCTTTCTTAAGCTTAATGACTTCTTTCTTGGGAAGCACGTCAAAAGTACCGTCCTCAGACATCTTCTCAATAGCGAAAAGTCTTGAAATACGGGACTGTATTGTCTTGAAATTGGTAAGCATGCCGCCCAGCCATCTCTCGTTTACATAATACATTCCGCAACGCTCAGCCTCTGTCTTAACTGCATCCTGCGCCTGCTTCTTTGTGCCCACAAACAGGATAATTCCCCCCTGGGCCGCAATTTCGGAGACGGCCCTGTAAGCCTCGTCCACCTTACCCACAGACTTCTGCAGGTCAATAATATGGATGCCGTTCCTCTCCGTAAAAATGTAGGGAGCCATCTTAGGGTTCCATCTTCTGGTCTGATGTCCGAAATGAACACCTGCTTCAAGAAGCTGCTTCATAGAAATAACGCTCATTTTTTCTACCTCCGTTTGGTTAGTTTCTTCCGCATATCCGTACGTATCGCCCGCTGAAAACAGATCCGTCTGTTTCAGCAGAGCCGGCTCGCGTTAAAAGCCGACTGACTCCAACGGCTACCGTCCATGCGTCTTTCCGTCTTTCCCGGATACTGACACCCGGAGAGTCGGCGAAAATACACAAAAACAGCACCACCGTCGAATCGGAATGCGTGTTTTTTTGTCCTGTCTGACAAATGATAAAAAGTATATCCTTATACTTTCAACCACGCCCGATTATAACACAATACCTCCCGCATTGCAAGAGGTATTCCAAATAAGTTTTGTTAAGTTTTATTTTAGTATATAGAACCTGTCGTGCAGCAACAGCCAATTCGCCCGGAACCACTTCATAATCTGCCAATATCCGCAGCCTCTGAGTCTGTATTCCTGTATCAGATCAAATTTCGCCTGAAGGCTTCTCACATCTTCAAACCATACTTCATGTAAAATATCTTTGCTGACATAGGTAAAGTACGGACTTTCGGCCACACTGTCAAATTTTATTTCCGCCCCCTGCTCAACCGCAAGGCGCACTGCCTGAACATTCCCCAGAGTAACTGCCTTGGTTATCCCCCGTTCAAAAGGAAGCGGCCAGTCGTATCCATAATTGGGAATCCCCAGATCAATCTTTTCTGCCGGTATCTCCGTCAGCGCATATTCCACCACCCGCCGCACCTGATTGATGGGGGCAACCGCCATGGGCGGTCCATAGGTATATCCCCACTCATAAGTCATTAACAGCACATGATCTGCCGCTTCCCCCAAAGCCCGGTAATCCTTTCCCTCATACAGCAGCCCGGGCTGCCCTGCGCTGGTCTTTGGCGCCAGCGCCACGGAGGTATGATATCCCAGGGCACGCATGGCCGCTGCCACCTGCCGCACAAACTCGCTAAACGCATCCCTGTCCTCAGCCATTATATATTCAAAATCAATATCAACACCCTGATATCCTTTTTCTTCCATTAAAACAGACAGATTTTCAATCAGTCGCCGCATATATTCTCTGCTGTTCACCACAGCATGTATCAGCTGATTGTTAAAATTTCCGTCAGGTCCGAATGGGGTCAGCGTCAGGATCGGCTGTGTGCCAAAGCGAAGCGCCTCCGCAATCATCCAGTCATCCTCCCCATACGCAGGCGGCAAAAGCTCTCCCTCCCGGGTAAACCCATAGGAAAAAACCGGCAGCTCCGACAAATAAGGCAAGGTCTGCTCCAGCACTCCCGGATTGATAAACGGATAGGCATAACCGCTGACCGAAACAGCTCTGACCGCATTTCTGGCATAACGGTTAATCAAAAGCGCCTGCCCCACGGCAAGGCCATAGGGATACACCAGCTGATTGTCATAGATGATCTGTTCCACATCCGCCTCAAGCGCCTGGGCAATGCTGTCAACACTGTCTCCCGGCTTTACTACATAAATCTCCAATATCCCGCGCCTCCGAAACCGAATAACCCACAGCCTTCCGGACTTCCCGTTCTGTTGCCCTTTTCTTTTGCGCAGAACTTGCTTCCTGCCTGCAGGTATGAATCATCATATCATTATATTCGGATTGGCGTATAAATAGAATCGAAACTGCAGTTTTTCAGTCCACTCCAGACTTTTTACAGATATCTGCCAGACAGCATCTGTCACAGTAGGGCCTGGTTCTGGCCGTACAGACTGCCCTGCCGTGATTAACCAGACGATGGCAGAAATCATTCCCCTCCTCCGGAGGAATGATTTTCCACAGCTCCTTCTCCACTTTGGCAGGTTCTTTTATCCCATCCACAAGTCCCATACGATTAACCAGGCGAATGCAATGAGTGTCCGTGACGATAGCCGGTTTGCCGAACACGTCACCCATGATCAGATTCGCGCTCTTGCGTCCGACACCCGGCAAAGCCAGCAGCCTGTCAAAATCTTCAGGCACCTTTCCGCCGTACTCATCCCGCAATATCTTCATGCAGGCGCTGATATCCCTGGCTTTGCTTTTTCCCAGCCCGCAGGGATGAATGATCTTCTCGATCTCCTCCGCGCCTGCCTCCGCCAGAGCATTCACATCCGGATACTGATCATACAGCTTCTCCACAACCACGTTTACCCTGGCATCCGTACACTGTGCCGCCAGACGGACGCTCACCAACAGCTTCCAGGCCTGATCATAGTCCAGGCTGCACTCTGCCGCCGGGTACTCTTTTTTCAGTCTTTCAATAATTTCCAATGCACGTTGTTTCTTTGTCATTTGTTCTCCTATCGTATAAAAAATTTTTTTCCGGACACCCTATTCCCAAAGCACGCTCCGTCTATGGCGGCGGAAATCGGATGCCGAACTATAATCGCAGAAAGGATTTATCTATATGGATGATGAAAAAATCGTCTGCACCTGCACGGGAGTCACCTGCGGCAGGATCAGAGAAGCCGTAAATTCCGGGGCAACAACCCTGGAGGAGATACAGGAAGCCACCGGAGCCAGCACCGTATGCGGAGGCTGCATGGAAGAAGTGGAAGCTCTGCTGAAGCATTTTCTCTCCCAGCGCGACACTCCCTGATTCTGATGCCGTGCCGGCAGCGTTTTATGTACCTGCTTCCCGACTGAGTCTTTCCCGAAGCATGGTATTACGCTCCGACACGGTAAGGTTTCCCACCGCATAGGCCAGGGCCTTTTTTGTTCCCACCATGACCAGAATTTTCTTCGCTCTGGTTATGCCCGTATAGATCAGATTCCTCTGCAGCATCACGAAATGATTCATCAACACAGGCATAACCACTATTGGATACTCCGATCCCTGAGCCTTATGAATTGTCGTTGCGTAAGCATGAACCAGTTCATCAAGCTCCGTAAAGTCATATTCGATATTTCGCCCCTCAAAACAGACTTCCAGCGTGCGGTCCGTCATGTTTACGGCGGCAATCACGCCGATATCGCCGTTGAAAATCTCTTTGTCATAATTATTCTTGATCTGCATGACCTTATCCCCGCCCCGAAACAAAAACCCGCTGCGCCGCAGCCCGTCCGTAACGGGATTCAATGCCTCCTGCAGAACCAGATTCAGATTAGTCGCTCCCGCCACGCCCTTCTGCATGGGTGTCAAAACCTGTATCTGATCAGAACTCACTCCGTAATAGCGCGGCAATTTTGTCTTCACCAGCTCAACGATTTCCGCTGCCGCGGCCTCCGCATCTTCCCTCTGGAGAAAAAAGAAGTCCGTATTTTTTCCGTTTGAAAGATCCGGCAGCTTTCCCGCATTGATTCTATGTGCATTAGTGATTATCCGACTCTCCTGGGCCTGACGGAAAATCCGCTCCAGTCGAACCACAGGAAAACGCGCTGAATCAATGATGTCCCTCAGCACATTTCCGGCTCCCACGGAAGGCAGCTGATCGATATCTCCCACCAAAATCAGACGCATGGAGGGAGGTATGGCCTTCATCAGTGAATTCATCAGCACAATATCGATCATGGAACACTCATCCACAATCAGCACATCTCCCTCCAGAGGATTTTCCTCATTTTTTCCATATCCGTCCGGCGGCTTGCAATCCAGAAGCCGATGAATGGTCTTCGCCTCCATACCGGTAGCCTCTGTCATGCGCTTTGCCGCTCTTCCTGTAGGCGCCGCCAGAAGTATCTTCAGTCCGTATGCCTGGTATGCGGCAATGATTCCCTGGGCTGTGGTGGTTTTTCCCGTGCCGGGACCGCCTGTCAGCACCAGAACTTTCGCCATGGCTGCCCGGCGGATGGCATCCGACTGCACCTCGTCATATTTCATGCCCACAGACTGTTCAATTCTGGCCACATCCACGGACAGCGCGCTGTTTCCCGTCTCCCGGCGGGCTTTCTCCAGCCGGATCCACAGCCGATCCCCCGCAGGCTCCGCCGCCAGGCGCTTCAGCTTGTTGGCCGCGCCGGTCTCCGCATAATAAAACGGCGGCAAAAATACTGCATCATCCTCCCCGATCAGATCTTTGTCCTTCAGCATCTGATCCATAGTCATGACAATGCAGCAGTCCTCCGCCTGCAGCAGCTCGGAAGCCTTCCTGATCAGCTGTTCTTTTCCGGCATATACATGTCCCTCATCAGCCAGCTGGCTTAAGGTGTACATGATGCCGCTGCGCAGTCTCACGTAGGTTTCTCTGCCAAACCCCAGCTTCTGCGCTATACCGTCTGCCGTTTTAAATCCTATTCCCCAGATATCATCGGCAAGGCGATAAGGATTCTCCTTCATTTTGTCTATACTTTCATTGCCGTACTGCTTATAAATTTTTGCCGCAAAGGCAGCGCTTACCTCATGTTCCTGCAAAAAGAGCATGATATTCTTGACTTCCTTCTGCCTCTGCCAGCTCTCGGCAATCATCCGGACACGTTTGCTTCCTATACCGGGAATCTCAAGCAAAAGCTGCACGTTATCCTCAATGACTGCGAATGTATCCTCTCCGTACTTTTGAACGATTTTTTTCGCGTATTTGGGACCCACTCCCTTGATCAGCCCGCTTCCAAGATATTTTTCCATACCGTAGACCGTTGCGGGAAGAGTTTCCTCCCATTTACCTGCCGTAAACTGTCTGCCGTACCTGGCGTCCACTTTCCATTCTCCGTCAATCAGCAGCACGGAACCCACATTTGCATCTATCAGGTTGCCCACCACCGTGACCATATCCTCATAGCCCTTTACACGAACCTTCAGGACAGAATACCCATTCTCCGGATTCTGATAGGTTATCCGTTCCACCACACACCGAAGCCTCGTCATCCCGGCCCCCTTTCCCTCCAGACCAATCTCCCCAAACATGCCATATCGAAAACAACAGCCGCCTGTACCCCAAATGTACAAACAGCTGCTGCTCCTGCTGGCCCGCCCCACGCTTCCACCCGGTCAATATTTTCTCTTTCCGCCAGTTCCTCAGCAAACTCCGGAAAATCGGCATCACAGATGTGCTCCCGCTGTACCGCGCAAAGTCTAACCCTTTGCCAACAGAATCATGGAAAGCATCCCCGGACCGGTATGCGCGCCGATAATAGGCGACAGCATGGTCCTTCTCACCGTCACGTCCGGCGTATCCGTCTTCACCTTCTCCGCCAGTTCCTCAGCAAGCTCCGGGGTATCGGCGTCACAGATGTAGATCGTTTTTCCTGTCTCCGAATCATAATTCTCCTTAAAGTACTGAAATAAAGCCGTCATGGCCGCCTTATTGCCGCGTTTTTTATCTATAGTCACCAGTTTTCCGTTCTCGTCAATTTTCAGAAGCGGCTTAATGTTCAGGGCTGAACCAACGATAGCCGTGGCCGCGCTCACGCGCCCTCCCCGTTTCAGATACATAAGATCCTGCACCATAAAATAGTGACGCAGACGGGGAACCAGTGCCTGTACTGCCTCGTAATTTTCCCGAATGCCCATCCCGTTCTTCCGGTTATCGACAGCCTTTTCAACCAAAATGCCTATCCCCCCTGTGGCCGCCAAGCTATCCACCGGCAGAATCTCCTGATCCGGATATTCTTCTCTCAGATTCTCAGCCGCAAGCATGGAACACTCAAAAGTAGCGGACAAACCGCTGGACAGACAAAAATACAACACCGATTTCCCCTGCTTCAAAATATCCCGAAAAAACTCTTCATACATAAAGGGTGAAATCTGAGAAGTCCTGGTCAGGTCACCGCTTCTCTGTCCGTCATAAAATTTTTTCAATATGCCCTCATCCTCACAGCCGCGGGATGTGCGCATCTCTTCTCCCAGAGAGTACTCCATTGGCACAAACGCAATATCGTTCTCTTTGGCAATCTCCCGGAGAATATCCCCCGACGCATCCATACAAATGACATAATCTTTCATATCATAACCTCCGTTTTATTCCGGACAGATTCCCTGACTGCCGCTTTTCTAAAATATATTGCCTGAAAACCTCGGAATGCCGTCAATGCCGGGCTTCAGTTCCTCATCCGTAGGAATATAATCCTTCATCTCCTTATTGTTGTATTTCTCATACGCCATCATATCAAAATATCCTGTGCCAGTAAGGCCGAACACGATTGTCTTCTCTTCTCCGGTCTTCTTACACTGCAAAGCTTCGTCAATGGCTACTTTAATCGCATGGCTGCTCTCCGGCGCAGGCAGTATGCCCTCCACCCTGGCGAACCGTACTGCCGCATCGAATACTGCTGTCTGCTCCACGCTCACGGCCTCCATGAGACCATCATGATACAGCTGAGACAGAACCGGACTCATGCCATGATACCGCAGGCCTCCGGCATGATTCGCAGAAGGGATAAAACCGCTCCCCAGAGTATACATCTTCGCCAACGGACAGACCTTTCCCGTATCACAGTAGTCATAGGCGAAAACACCCCGGGTAAAGCTGGGACAGGAGGCAGGTTCCACAGCCACAAGCCGATAATTCCTCTCTCCCCGAACCATTTCACCTGCAAACGGAGAAATCAGGCCTCCCAGATTGGATCCCCCTCCCGCGCAGCCAATGATAATGTCAGGAACAATATTATATTTATCCAGAGCAGCCTTTGTCTCCAGGCCGATTATGGTCTGGTGCAGCAGTACCTGGTTCAGCACGCTTCCCAGCACATAGCGGTAACCCTCTCTGGAAACCTCCGCCTCCACAGCCTCTGAGATGGCGCAGCCAAGACTTCCTGTGGTGCCGGGGTGTTCCGCCAGAATCTTCCTGCCTACTTCCGTGGTATTGCTGGGAGATGGTGTCACCGTGGCCCCGTAAGTCCTCATCACCTCCCGCCGGAAGGGTTTCTGCTCATAGGAAACTTTCACCATATACACCAGACAGTCCAGTCCGAAATAAGAACAGGCCATAGACAGAGCCGTACCCCACTGACCTGCCCCTGTCTCTGTAGTGACTCCCTTCAGCCCCTGCTTTTTGGCATAATAGGCCTGGGCAATCGCGGAATTCAGCTTGTGGCTGCCGCTGGTGTTGTTCCCTTCAAATTTATAGTAGATCTTGGCTGGAGTCTGCAGCTGTTCTTCCAGACAATAGGCCCTGACCAACGGCGAAGGGCGATACATTTTATAAAAATCCTGTATTTCCTCAGGAATGGGGATGTAGGCATTGATATCATCCAGCTCCTGTGCCGCAAGTTCGTCGCAGAATACCTTCCCCAACTCCTGGGCCGTCATGGGCTGCAATGTAGCGGAGTTCAGGAGCGGCGCCGGCTTATTTTTCATATCTGCCCGAAGATTATACCATGCCTTCGGGATTTCATTCTCATCGAGATAAATTTTATAGGGAATCTTGTTCATATCACTCATCTGTATTCTCCATTCTGCCGCCCACAACTGCGGCACATCTTTTTTCAAGGTCTATCTTAACATAGAAAAATAGATACTGCAATTCTTTTCCGCACAAATCCCCTACTGTTTATGCCCGGCTACAAATTCCCTCTTAATCTCCAGAAACTGCCCGATCTG
Source organism: uncultured Acetatifactor sp. (assembly GCA_910586515.1). Taxonomy (GTDB): domain Bacteria; phylum Bacillota; class Clostridia; order Lachnospirales; family Lachnospiraceae; genus Acetatifactor. The sequence continues at coordinate 14,797 of CAJUGL010000052.1, read as the reverse complement.
CATTAAAATATAGAACAAAATGGCCCTGGCTTCAAACTCCTCCCTGCTCTCCGGCAGTGGCTGCGCCTTCATCTGCGCCAGCAGCGCCTCCCGCCTTTCCAAAAGCTCTGCCACAGTATTGTCCCGATGAAAATCCTGCCCGATCTGCCCCAGCAGCTTTGCCACCTGCCCGGCCTGCTCCGGAAGATACCGGATTCTTCCAATATTCCCATGGATCTCGGCCAACACGGCGCTCTGCTGCTCTCTCATGGCAATGTAGTCCAACTCATATACGCTTCTTGTCAGTAAGGTATTGTCGTAATCTGCCAGGGCGCAGGTTTTTGCCGCCTGAAGAGCCTTCCTCAGCGCCGGAAAGCTGCCGGGATCACAGCCCTTCCCGTCCGTCCCCGGAAGCCACAGGGACAGTCCGCGCAGAATCTCCTTCATCTGACTGTCCGCTTCCTCCGCCAGACGGTCAAACTCCCCCTGTCTCCTGTGAAGGTGCAGGTTCACCAGAATTCCCATCCCGGTGCCGGCCAGAAGAAGCAGCACCTCATTGGCTACAATCCCCGGATCCATATTTCCTTCTGCCAGGAAATGGGTCACCAATACCGAATCCATGGCAATGGCCTCCGTCCATCCTGCGCTGAAGCACAGCAGGGCGAACAGGAAAAGATACGCCCCAAAAGCCCAGAGACTATATCCCATCAGAAAAAAACAGACCCGGGAAATAACCAAAGCGCATAGAAACGCCAGCCATCGTTTCCCTGCGCTTTTCAATGTTTCCCTCTTGGTGTTCTGAATGCTCAGCACGGTGACAATTCCCGCTGTGGCGGCATACTTCATGCCCAGCTCCTCCGCCAGCGCAATGGCGGCAAAAGCAGCGGCCGCGATCTTCAGGCTCTTTATCAGCCGCGGTTTCCATAGACTCTCCTTCATACTGCCCTCCCGGACGCTCCGCTCCGTATTTTCCTCACCGGTTCTGCTGCGCCCCCGCATATTTTTTCCACATCCCCGTACCCCATTTTTACTAAAACAGCAAAAAAAGTCTTGACTTTCTCTTCCCAATCCCCTATACTGACAATAACAGAACCCGCCACGCCTCTGGTTTTACCACGCGCAACTCGGCGGGACTTTTATTTTGACGAGGTACGCGCCAATGAACCCTTATCCGAAACGAATTCTTACGATTCCCCAACAGCTCCAGTCCTATATAGACGCCGGCATGACCATATCCTCCATGGAAGAAGCCACAGCCGCGTTGACTACCATCGGCTATTACCGGCTCCGGGGATACAGCTTTCATCTATATGACAATACATCCAAACAATATCGCCCCGGCACCGACTTCTCTGACATTCTGAAACTTTACCATTTCGACATGGAGTTATCAAAACTCCTGCTTGGCATGGCAACCTGTATTGAAGTCGCTTTGCGGACCCGACTGTCGGAAGCACTGCTCATCTACAACGATGCCCTCATTCTGACGGATCCGTCTGTCTTCTCCGACAAGAAACTGTTCTGGCAGAACCTGGCTGCCCTTTCCTCCCAGATCACGCGGTCAAATGATGTATTTATACGTCATCATTTTCACAACCATGACGGGGAGATTCCCTTGTGGGCCGCTGTGGAGATCATGTCTTTTGGAACACTTTCCAAAACCATTAAGAATCTGAAAACCGGAAGAGACGGCGCCTATCCTGTTTTGGCCAATTATTACCGCTACCGTTCTCCCCGCGGCAAACTGGTTAAACCTTCCATTAAGATGATGTCTTCATGGATTCAGTCCGTTTCCATACTCCGCAATATGTGCGCCCATAACAGCCGGATCTATAACCGGACCATCAACACGTCCCCGGAACTGCTTATCACTGACCGGCTGAACCCAAGGCCGCTGCATAACGGTCTGTACCAAATCCTTCTGTCCATGAAATATTTAAGACCCGGCGATGAGATCTGGAGTAATTTCTACGCAGATCTCCAGGCTTTGTTTCACAGACACCACGGCGCTTTTGACCTCGGATGCATGAATTTTCCCTCGGACTGGACCGCACACCTGAATTTATACTAATGAACAAGTTGACAAGTGTTTGCGGCTGCGTGCACAAACGACACCAGTGTCAAAAAGTAAGATACATAAATCAGGAAATACCGCATATGCTATCTTTGACAGAACCATCCAGGCCTCTCGAAAGATGCCCAAACCGGATGGACGTCTTTAGAGGGGTGGCGGAAACATCACCCCTCCTTTTTCTCTCCCGGCCCTTATCAACAGCATCATGGGACGGCGCAGTTCATCCTCCATCCCCGGAATGTCCATCATCTCTTCAGGCGGCACAGCCTCCTCCATGACCTGGATCTCGAAACCGTTGTTCAACAGTCCCATGGCAATCTGCGTAAGCGTATGATGCTGTTTTGTCACGTCACATCCCAAAAAGCGGGTCTTCCGCTCCCCGGGCAGAAGGTAGCGGTCTACGGGCCAGTACAGGGGCTTATTTTCCTCTGTATAGATCCAGTCCTGTCCCACCCCTGCCGTAAACACAGGATGCTCTATATTAAAAAGGAAGATTCGGGCTTCAGCTGCTGCCATTCCCCTGCAGCGTCCAGCCCTTCCGCACTGCGGGGCATTTTAGCATATTCCTGAAAAAATTTCTCATTATCATACTCATTATGCATAACCCGTTCACCATCCCTTTCTCCACGACGCAGAGCCTGCAAAAATTATTGATCCTGAGTATGAATCAACCTCCTCCGGCTCCATCTTCCGTTCAGAAACCACAGAAAAGAAATCAGGTAATTCACGCCCCATCCCATGGGAACCGCATACCATACCGCCTCCACGCCCCAGATTCCGGCAAAACGGAAGGACACAAACACCCGAATCCCCAGATTGATCAGATTGGCCAGGGTAAATACCACCACATCCCCCGCACCCTTCAGCACTCCGTCAGTGATTGCCTTCACACCGATGAACACAAAAAAGAAACGGATAAAGCGCAGATAGGTATCTCCTGTGGCAAAGGCCTCCATGCTGCTGCCGTCCTCAATAAATGCAGAGATGATCTGCCCATGAAACAGGCTCAGCACCGCCAGAATCAGCGCCGCAAACCCAAACACAATGCCGTAAGCCGTGATATAGCCCTTCTTTACCCGGTCCGGATTCCCCGCTCCCAGATTCTGGGCAGTGAAGGTGGACATGGCATTCCCGGCGGCGATCATGGGCACGATGCAGATGGACTCCACCCGCATTCCGGAAGTATAGCCCGCCAGTACTGAAGAACCGAATCCGTTTACCACAGACTGTACAAGAAGCATGCCGATAGATACGATAGACTGCTGAAGCATAGACGGAATAGCGATCTTCACCATGCTGCCCAACATTTCCATGCTGTAAATCTGCCGCCCGGCCGCCCCGGAAAGGCAGGCATCCCGCGTCTCCCCACTGTCCTGAAATTGCCGCAGCGCCTTCATCAGCAGCAAAAAGGAAATCACCGCCGAAATCCCCTGGGCGGTCACCGTGGCGACTGCCACCCCCGCTACCCCCATGCCAAGGGACAGAACCATAAACAGATCCAGAAAAATGTTCAGCACAGAGGAGAACAGGAGCAGATACAGAGGAGTCCTGGAATTGCCCAGGGCATTGAACACAGCAGACAGCACATTATACATAAACAAAAACGGCAAACCGACAAAATAAATGCGCAGGTACAAAACCGCGTCGTCCAAAATGTTGCCGGGTGTGCGAAGGGCCGTGAGAATCCGTCCGCACATGACAAAGCCAAAAGTCCCCAACACCACGCTCACCGCGGCAAAGCTGATCAACGCCGTGTATACGGAAACCTTCATTTTCCCATATGCCCCGGCCCCCAGATACTGGGAGGTGATCACAGACGCCCCGATCCCGCCGCCTATGGCTATCATGATAAATACCGTAGTCAGAGAATAGGACGCGCCCACTGCCGCAAGCGCATCCTCCCCAACGCACTGCCCCACTATAACGGAATCCGCCATATTGTAAAACTGCTGAAACAGATTGCCCAATATCATGGGCAGCGCAAAGAAAAACAGGGATTTTCCTGGATCATCCTTCAGCATGTCGTACTTTTTCATCTTCCGCCCCTTTCGTCTGTCTCCAGTTCCTGCAGGGCTGTCTCCGACTCCATCATGCGCTCCAACAGGGATTCCTGGTTCTGCTCCTCTGCGTCCAGCTGTGTCTGCAGTTCCATCAGCTTCTGATAATCCGAGGCCAGGGCGGGATCCATCATCTGCAGCTTCAGCTCTGCCATGCGCTGCTCGCTTTCCTCCAGCTGCCGCTCATATTTTTCCAGTTGTCTGGTAAGGCGGGACCTGATTTTCCCCGGGCTGTAGTATGTCTTTTTATCAAAAACATCGGACAGCGTGGGAGGACATCCCTTCCCGCTTCCGGCCCGGGACTTTCCGGAATCCGTCCCTGCGCTTCCGCGGCTGCCTTCCCCCGCCCCGGCGGCGCCGTTCTTCCCGCCGGACCGGATCATCCGCTTCTCCTTCTCCTGCAGATACTCCTCATAAGTATAGGGGTACTGGGTCACCTCCGTCCCCTCAAATTCCAGAATCCCGGTTGCGATCTGCCGGATAAAATACCGATCATGGGACACAAACAATACCGTCCCTGCAAATGTGCCAAGCATCCGCTCCAGGGCCTCCTTGCCGATGATATCCATATGATTGGTGGGCTCGTCCAGAATCAGCAGATTGGGCCTTGTCTGGAACATTTTGCACAGGGCCAGGCGCACCCGCTCCCCGCCGGAGAGCTGTCCCATCTTCTTCTCCACTTCCTCCTGTGAAAACAGGAAACTGCCCAGAGCGCTCCTGACATCCTCCCGCAGCAGGCGGGGATATGCCTCCCAGAAATTCTCCAGTACAGTCTGCTCCGGGTCCACTTCCCCTGTCACCGCAGCCTGCTGATCAAAATATCCCCATTCCACATTTGGTCCAAAGGAAAATGTGCCTCCCAAAGAATTAACCAGTCCGGTCATTGTCTTCAGCAGCGTGGATTTGCCGATGCCGTTCTCCCCGATCACCGCCAGGCGCTCCCCTTTCCGCAGGGTGAAGGACACCCGGGAAAGCTCATGGGTATAACCGATGCTGAGTTTTTTCGCCGTCAGCACCTCCGTATAACTCTCAATCCTGGGCTGAAACAGCGCCTGGAAAGCCCTGGTATCAAAGCGCCTGGGCTTCTCGATCTTTACCATGTGTTCGATGACCATGCGCTTGGACCTGGTGGCCGCCACCTTGGTAGGCGTGTTCTTCCACTTTTCAATCCACTCCGTGAGACGCTGTATCTCCTTCTGCTGAGCCTCGTAATCCTTCTCCTGCTTGGCAAACGCAGCCTCCTTCTGCTCCAGAAAGGCTGTATAATTGCCGGCATAACGCCGTATCCTGTGATATTCGATCTCATAGGTCACGTCGATAATCCTGTCCAGAAACATCCGGTCATGGGACACAATTACCACAGATTTGTCATAATTTTTCAGATATCCCTCCAACCACTCAATGGTAGGCAGATCCAGATGGTTGGTGGGCTCGTCCAGCAGCATGATATCCGGCCTGCTTAACAGAAGCTTGATAAAAGCCACCTTGGTCTGCTGCCCGCCGGAAAAGCTTCCTATGGGCCGCTCCAGGTCTGCCAGGGCAAAGCCGAAACGCTGAAACAGAATCTCCATATCCTGCCGCCAGGTATACCCCCGAAGCGCCTCCATCTGCTTCTGAAGACTGTCATATTCATGCAGCAGCGCCTTATTCTCACCCGCCTGCAGCTGCTCCTCCACCTCCTTCATCCTGGCTTCGCAGGCAAAAACCGGGGCAAAGGCTTTCCGTATCTCCTCCTCCACGGAAAGCTCCCCCTCCGGGAAGCTGATCTGGTGCAGAAAACCGATGCGCTGCCTTCCGGCCATGGTAATGCCGCATTCCTCGTCGCTGTCCAGATTGTTCATCCGTATATCCCCATTGATCAGCTTCAGCAAAGTGGTCTTTCCGCAGCCGTTGCGCCCGATCACCGCAATCTTCTCGCTGTCCCTGATCTCAAAATTCACATCCTCCAATATCGTATCCGCGCCGTACTGCACCAGCGCATGTCTGATCTGATATCGCATGATTCTCCTCCTTCTTCCTCCTCTGTTCAAACCCGGAAGCCTCAGGATGCATAATTCTCCTTCACAAACCGCCGGAGCGCGCCAAGGGACCGCTCCACCTTCTCCGTGTCAATGCAGTACGCCATCCTGAAATACCCCGGCGCCCCGAAGGTATCCCCGGGCACCAATACCAGGTCATAGTCCAATGCCTTTCGGCAGAATGCCTTTGCGTCCTCCTCCAGGGCCTTGGGAAAGATATAAAAAGTCCCTCCGGGCTTCACGCAGGTAAAGCCAAGAGCCTTTAATTCATGATACAAAAGGTTCATATTCGTCTCATAGACCTGTAAATCCGCCGTCCTGTCCAACACCTTTGCCACAGCCAGCTGAATGATGGAGGGCGGACAGTTATGGCCGATTCCCCTGGAAATCTGGCCGCACATATTCACCATGGTCTCCCCGTCCCGGCAGTTGGGATTCACCGCCACATAGCCGATGCGCTCCCCGGGAATGGACAGGGACTTGGAAAAGGAATAGCACATAATGGTATCCTCATAAAAAGCCGACACACAGGGCGCATCCACTCCCTCAAAAACGATCTCCCGATAAGGTTCGTCCGAAATCAGGTATATAGTATGGCCGTACTCCCGGGACTTCTTCCGCAGCAGCTCCGCCAGTCTTCCCAGAGTCTCCGCCGAATACACCACCCCGGAAGGATTGTTGGGCGTGTTAATCAGTACAGCCGCCACCTTCTCCGTGAGCATTTCCTCCAGTTTTCCGAAATGAATCTGAAAGTTCTCCGTGTCCGGAGGCACCACCTTCAACACCGCGCCCGTGAGATTCACATAGGGCCCATACTCCGGAAAATACGGCGCAAAAGTCAGAATTTCGTCCCCCGGCTCCGTCACCAGGCGGAAGGCATGAGCCAGAGCCCCGGCGGCCCCCACCGCCATGAAAATATGCTCCTTCCGGTAAGGCAGGCCGAACCGCCTCTCCAGGGATGCAGCCACCGCCTCCCGCACACCGGGAATCCCCAGACTGGGACTGTAGCCATGGAGCACATTGGTCTCCTCCGTATTCAGCATCCTAACCATTTCTTCCGTAAATTCCCGGGGTACGGGCACGGAAGGATTGCCCAGGCTGTAGTCAAACACATTCTCATATCCGATCTCCTGCCCCCTGGCCGTGGCAAATTCCGACAGCTCCCTGATGACAGACTTCCCCGACAGCATTTCTTTATATTTTTGAACCAACATAAGATGATATCCTTTATCCTTTCCTCTTTGTTCTGACCCTTCCTATTCTATCACATTTTTCATGCATTACAAGTGCTTCCGGCTCCCTCTTTTTTTCTTTCCTTTTTTGCCCAAATAGATTATAATGTCTACATACATTCATATGCCGTCCAACCGTTATGAAAAGATTCCTGCCCCTGAAAACGGACAATGCGGCAGAAAGGAAAAGATATGGCAAAAGAGTTACTGAAAAGAAATGAAGTAAAAGAGGAGTTCACCTGGGACCTGAAAGATCTGTGCCCGGACAATGACGCCTGGGAAGCCGCAATGGCAGAAATAAAGGATATGGCGTCCCATCTGGCTCAGATGGAAGGACACATTGCAGAAAGCGCGGAGAATCTGCTGTCCTATCTCACCCAATTTGAGAAAATGGAGAAAAAAGCTGATCCTGTAGCCAGTTATGCCCAGCGGCTCAGCGATCAGGATCTGGGCAATACCGCCAATCAGGCCATGGTGCTGAAGCTCCGCAGCACGTTCTCCGACATGTACAGCAAACTGGCCTTTGCAGATCCGGAAATCCTTGCCGTCGACCAGAGGACCCTGGAGAGCTTCTATGCCGCAGAACCCGGTCTGGAAGCCTACCGCAAGTACATTGAGGAAATTCAGCGGCTGAAGCCCCACTGCCTGTCTGCGGAAATGGAGCGCCTGCTGGCCATGGCACAGGAAATGTCCGGAGTTCCCAACCAGACCTTCTCCGTATTTAACAATGCCGATCTGAAGCTGCCTGAGATGACGGACGAAAACGGAGACACCATCCGCATCACCCATGGCCGGTACGGCTCTCTGGTGGAGTCCACGGACCGCCGCGTGCGCAGGGAAGCCTTTGAAAAAATGTACCAGACCTATAAGCAGTTCGAGAATACCCTGGCCAGTCTCTACAGCGGTCAGGTGAAGAAGCTGATGTTTTACGCCAAAGCCCGTAAATATTCTTCCACTTTGGAGGCAGCCGTGAGCCGCAACAATGTCTCCTCCAATGTATACGAGAACCTGCTGACAACCATCAATGCCAATCTGGACAAAATGTACCGCTATGTCAGCCTGCGCAAGAGGCTCCTTGGCGTGGACGAGCTGCACATGTACGATGTCTATACTCCCATTATTTCCGATGCAAGCCGGAAAGTCAGCTTTGAGGAAGCCAAGGAGACCATACTGAAAGCCCTTGCTCCCCTTGGAGAAGACTATATCCGCCTGCTGCAGGAAGGCTTTGACAACCGTTGGATTGATGTGTACGAAAACGAGGGAAAACGAAGCGGCGCTTACTCTTCCGGTGTTTACGGCGCCCACCCCTATGTATTGATGAATTACAACGACACCCTGGACGATATGTTTACCCTCGCCCATGAAATGGGACACGCCCTTCACTCCCACTATTCCAATACCACACAGCCTTATTTCTACTCCCATTATAAGATATTTGTGGCGGAAGTGGCCTCCACCTGCAATGAGATACTTCTGATGGAATATCTGCTGAAAAACACTACGGACCCCAAGGAAAGGGCCTATCTGCTGAATCATTATCTTGACAGCTTTAAGGGAACGGTATTCCGCCAGACTATGTTTGCGGAATTCGAAAAGAAGACCAATGCCATGGCGGAAGCAGGGGAAAGCCTCACTGCCCAGACACTGAACGAGGTTTACTATGAGCTGAACCAGAGATACTTTGGTCCGGACATGGTTTCCGACCCCTGCATCGCCGGAGAATGGGCCAGAATTCCCCATTTTTACTACAATTTCTACGTCTACCAGTATGCTACCGGTTTCTCCTCCGCAGTGGCCATCGCCAGGAACATTCTGAAGGAAGGCGCTCCCGCAGTGGCGAGATACAAAGAGTTCTTATCCGGCGGCTGCTCCCAGTCTCCTGTGGAACTGTTAAAAATCGCAGGCGTGGACCTGGAGACGCCCCGTCCCATTCAGGATGCCATGGATGTCTTCGGCCAGGTTCTGGACGAGATAGAAAAACTGGTATAACCTCTAAATTACCAGCAGAACCGGCGCGGCGAAAGCTACGCCGGTTTTCCTGTCAGCAGCTCACAGCCCGGCAATCTCCTCCGGAGTCAGCAGACTGATCTTCCCATACTCCCCGTCAAAACCCGGTGTGCGCTCCACCTCGCCCCTGCGGAGCCGTCCAATGCCCTCTGCCACCAGAGGCCCTGCCGCCTTTCGGATATCCTCCAGGGGAACCTGCCGCAGAATGGAAAACTCCGTCCCAAGGGTCTCTATCATATTCTCATATTTTGCGGCTGCTTTCTTTCCCGCTGCAGAAATCCCCAGGGATGCGCCGATTACTTCCGGAAGGGGCACCAGACTTTCGAAAGGATGGGCCCCGGCCAGGGTAAATCCCTCCTCCCGGTCCGCCAGCTGTTCCACCCTGTTCAGCACGCCCACGGTAATCTTTTTTCCGCATACGGGGCATCGGTTTCCGTACCCGGCAGTCTCCCGGGGGCTGATGCATAATCCGCACTTTCTATGCCCGTCGAAATGATATTTCCCCTCCTCGGGGAAAAATTCAATGGTGCCCGCCAGGCCCCTGCCCTGTCTGAGTGCTGCCGACAGCCCCTGATAGGACAGCTCAATGTCAAACAGATTGGCCTCCCTTCCCAGTTTTGCCGGAGAATGGGCATCCGAGTTGGAGATCAGCTGAAAACGATCCAATGCCCCCACCCGCCAGTTCATGGCAGGGTCAGAGGAAAGCCCTGTCTCCAGGGCCTGGATGTGGGGCGTCAGGTCCTCAAAACATTCCTCAATGGCATCAAATCCGGAAAAGGCGCCGAACAGGGAAAAATGCGGCGTCCAGATATGGGCAGGCACATAGATTCCCTCAGGCGCCGCCTCCAGCATGATTTCCAACAGTTCCTTACAGGGAAGCCCCAAAATAGGCCGCCCGTCCGAACGGATATTCCCAATCGTGTCCAACCGCCCTGCAAGAGCCCCGGCCTGCTCCAGTCCCGGCAGAATCAGAAGGCTGTGGACCTTTCTCACCCGGCCTCCCTTTTTGTAAATGGAGCTGATCTCCCCTGTGACCACAAAACGGGGAGGGCTGTCGAACCTCTCCGCTCCCTCCAGACGGTATTCTTTTTTCAGCACATACAGACCGTCCTCTGCAGGTTCCAGTTTTTCCGCCAGTTCTTCCCGCCAGGCCGGATGTGTAAAATCTCCTGTGCCCACAATGTGGATTCCCTTTTTTCTCGCCCATAAATCCAGATACTCCGGTGTACAGTCCCTGCTGGTAGCCATGGAATACCTGGAATGAATATGCAGATCTCCTATATACATATCTCCTCACATTCTGCCGCCGGAAAGCTTCTCCCCGGCATGCCGCATGCCCTCTCCCGAAACTGACCCACAATCCCCATTTCGTCTCCGTATCAGCTGTATATAATCATCAATTGCGCTTTCCACGCCCTCTATGGAGATTCTGTTCTGCAGGAGCTGAGGCTTCCCTTCTCTTATCAGATCTGTCAGACTCCTTTGAAAAACCACAAGCCTGCTTCTCAGTTCTTCTTCCCCTATCAGTTCCAACATGGTCACTGCATCGAGAAAAATCGCCCTGAAAAGTCGATCCCTTGCCTCCCCCAGTTCACGGGCGCTTCTCTCTATCCCGCAAAAAGCAGATATCTCCTCCTTTAACTTTCCCAATACTTCAATAGATGCCTCAAAATATCCTGCCATCTCCATGGGCTGTGGCTTCGTCCTTTCAATGGTTGCGATTACCGCAGTGCTTCCCAATCCTGCAGCCAGTTCCTCTTCTGTCAGAAGCAGAACCTCTGGCTCCGACGAAATCCGTCGTCTGTTATTGATAAAACAGTATCGTCCCCCATTCCTCCCGGTGTATACAACTGCATGTCTGCCCCCTGTGGGAATGGCAATGCCCAACATACCGCAGGAAACAGTTTTAAGGAATTCGCCTGCAGCCCCCCTGTCCACTTTTGTCTCCGTCATCAGAAATCCTCTGGGCAGCAAATACAAATGAAACCAGTCTGCTGTCTGCAGCATCGGGCCCGCCGCATACCTTCCGCCCTCACAGGCAAACAAATACGGCAACCCCATGGCCAGCGCAATCTCCCGGTCTTCCACATCCACCCCATAGTGTTCCAACATATTCGCCACGCCTGCATAAGCGCAGGAGGAATTGAATGTCATATATTTCATAAAATCTCCTCTTACACGCAAAAAAGCATTACAGTCTCCCCTGACAAAAGAAAAGCTGCCGTCTTACGAAACGCATTCGCCAAAACGACAGCTCCTATTGAACTGATACCCTTAAATATTCAGCAGATCACTGTATGCCTTCAGCGCACCATCCGTGTCATTGGCCAGTACCTTCTTTGCCAGAACCTTGCCCAGCTGAACTCCTTCCTGGTCAAAGCTGTTGATATTCCATACAAAACCCTGGAACATCACCTTGTTCTCAAAATGAGACAGCAAAGCGCCCAGAGCCTGGGGTGTCAGCTGATCGCCTGCAATGATACTGGACGGACGTCCGCCCTCAAAGTTCTTGTTTCGGTTCTCATCTTCTTTTCCGCAGGCAAAAGCCACAATCTGCGCCGCTACATTCGCGCAGAGCTTCTGCTGACTGGTGCTGTCCTGAATCACCACGTCCCTGCCCATCTGGTTATTCTTAAAGCCCACAAACTGCAGGGGAATGATATCCGTTCCCTGGTGAAGCAGCTGATAGAAGGAATGCTGTCCGTTGGTTCCGGGCTCACCGAAGATCACAGGGCCTGTCACATAATTCACCGGCTCGCCGAAACGGTTCACGGACTTGCCGTTGGACTCCATGTCAAGCTGCTGCAGATGCGCAGGAAAACGGCTTAAAGCCTGAGAATAGGGAAGAACTGCCGTGTTCTGATATCCCAGTACATTGCGCTCATATACCCCGATCAGGGCATCCAGCATGGCAGGATTCGCATACATATCCCTGTTCCGGGCCAGTTTGTCTTCCTCCGCCGCGCCCTCCAGGAACTGCGCAAACACTTCCGGTCCGAAAGCCAGGGACAATACCGCGCCGCCTACGCCGGAGGTGGAGGAGAACCTGCCGCCGATATAGTCGTCCATGAAGAAAGCCGCAAGATAATCGTCGCTCTTTGCCAGGGGAGAAGTCTCACTGGTGACGGCAATCATATGCCTGGACGCATCCAGACCTGCCTTCTTCAGCGCATCCTTGACAAAAGACTCATTGGTGAGGGTCTCCAGGGTGGTGCCGGATTTGGATACCAGTACGAAAAGGGAATGGGCTACGTCGATGCCGTTCAGCACGGCAGCCGCATCGTCAGGATCCACATTGCTGATGAACCTGGCTTCCATCTTGAAAGTATTGTTTGCCCTTGCCCAGTTTTCCAGAGCCAGATACATGGCCCGGGGACCTAAATCGCTGCCGCCGATGCCGATCTGCACCACAGTGGTAAATTTCTCCCCTGCGGCGTTTGTGATCTGGCCGCTGTGCACCTTGTTTGCCAGCTCCGCTATTTTCTCCTGCTCCTTGGCATAAAAGCTGCGCTTGTCCACGCCGTCAGCCACAACCGCTTCCCCCAGCTGTCCGCGGGTCATGTGGTGGAGCACTTTGCGCTTTTCTCCGGTATTGATCACTTCACCGTTGTAAAGAGCTTCAAATTTCTCCGCGAGCTGAGTCTCTTCCGCCAGTTTTGCAAGAGCTTCAAGCACCTCATCGTCCACCTGCTTCGCGGCATAATTGTAGGCAAGCCCTGCCGCCATGGGAACGCTGTATTTCCTGACGCGCTCAGCACCCTTCCCCCCCGTCATTTCCTCCTTCAGGTTTACGGATGCCACCTTCTGCAGCTCCTGGTATGCAGGAATAGTATCCAAATTGTTCCAGGTAATCATATTTGCCTCCAACCTCCTTTAATTTTTTGCCTTCCATTTATAAGCCGTATCGCCTTATGCTACGATTATACTATGAAATGTGGACGAATTCAAGCACAGGAAGACGTTTTCCTGTTTCCTTCATCTTATCGGCACGTACACCATGCCTTGCCTCATCCCAATCCTGAATGGGTGTCTGTACCTAACCGCCGTTCTCATATCCCTTCCGGCAGAAAGCGCTTATTTCCGCATCTGTCCCCGAAATACAGCTCCCGTCCAATTATAATCGCTTTTGCATCTGTCCCGTGCCCTATGTCCTTCGTAACCGCAATCGGTATATCCTTTCCCGCGATTCTCCTGACAAGCGTCTCTACCGAAGGCATACACTGAGCCTCCTGCATTTGGGTGAATGTCCCCAATAGGATGCCCGCCGCTTTTTCAAATGCCCCTAACTGCTTTAATTGAAATAAATAAGTCTCTATTTGGGGAACCACCCCTCTGAAACTTTCCAATAATAATATTTTCCCTTCCAAATGCGGCATATATTCCGTACCCGCCAGTTTCAGAAAGCATCTGATATTTCCTCCAACAACAATCCCACGCATCTCCTTTTGTTGGATGAAATGACAGTTTATCTGAAATAAATCCTTTCCGCCTTCCATTACGGTATTTTGAAAATCTGCGGTCTGCTCTTCCCTGTTCTCATAAATCAGATTACGAATCTGGTACAGCACAGACTCTTTTCCTGTTTTGGAATAGATTGCATTAATCACAGTGGTCAAGTCACTATATCCCCAAAAAAGCTTTGAACTATCCGCAATGATGCCATAGTCAAGATACGGCAATATCCCGTTTGCGATATCCCCGCCCGAAATATCAAAAATCCCCTTGATTTCATCATCCGTATATAGTTTCATTAATGCCTGTGCACGTTCTTTTTCAGCCTCTCCCTGCACGTTCTCACATTCATAAATGCATTCACTGAAATAAACACATATTCCCATTTTCAGCAAAGCATCTTCCAGGTCTTTCAGCTTTGTCATATAGGTTTTTTTCTGTCCATTTGAACAGCATATAATTCCAATCTTATCTCCGGCCTTTATCATTTCCCCTCCTGCATCTGAAAACCTTCCGCTCTGTTTCCGCCGTCTTTTCATTCCAGCAACTGTCTTCCTGCTCGTTGAAATATAGCCGTCATCGCGGCACACTTTTACCTCTCCCTAAGCTTAACGGGCAGCATCAAATCAATCTGCCCGGGAAGGCCGTCCTCTTTCCACCCGTTATGAGCAGCTTTGCTAATCGCAAAATACTATTATTTTTGCTTTCTAGTTTCATCTTCAGTATCCCAATGATTTAAAATATCTTGTTTCGTTATCAGTATATCGTTCAATAACGAACGGCAGATAGCATGAATGTTACCGTCCGGAATACAGCGGAACAGATTGTTGAGCAACATCTGTGTATCATCCAGATCATTTTCAGATAAGCGGTAATCGCGCAATTACCTAACTTTCAAGGTTCTCTAACGCATTCACTGTCATAAGGCTTGTTTCCACATTCAGCTTCCGCAGCTTGTGCACCATTTCTTTGGACTCA
>CAJUGL010000051.1 GCA_910586515.1 uncultured Acetatifactor sp. | reverse complement strand
TGCAATATAAATATGGTTATTTATCTGTCTATATCTACAATATTGCCAAAAACAGTCAGAACGCAAATTCCGCTTGCAATATACGTCTAAAAGGTATAAAATGATTAAAGCTACAAAAAAGTTCGCCTTATACACAAGTAAGGCGAACTTTTTTATCTGAATTCCCTATAAACTTCCCAGACACACAGCTTGGTAGATCCCCTTCTGCCGCTCCGCAAATTTAAAGCCCTTCCAATTCCCTCATCCACAACGCCGCGCCGGCATCCGAAGGCATCCGCAAATCTCCCCTGGGCGACAGAGCTACGCTGCCCACTTTCGGTCCGTCCGGCAGACAGGAGCGCTTAAACTGCTGGCTGAAAAATCTTCTGTAAAATGTCTTCAGCCATTTTAGAATCGTTTCGTTGTCATATTGTCCGGCAAAGGCGATCTTCGCCACCCGGAATATCTTGGAGGGCGGGTAGCCGCAGCGCAGCATGTAATACAGGAAAAAGTCATGCAGTTCATATGGCCCTACCAAGTCCTCCGTTTTCTGGGAGATCACACCGTCCACCGGCGGAAGCAGCTCAGGACTAACCGGCGTATCCAGCACATCTGAGAGCACTTTCTCCAGCCGTCCGTCCCCGCAGGTATCCGCATAATACCTTACCAGATGGCGCACCAGAGTCTTGGGCACCCCGGCGTTGACCCCGTACATGGACATATGGTCTCCGTTATAGGTAGCCCAGCCTAAAGCCAGCTCCGACATATCGCCTGTTCCGATGACAAGTCCGTTATCCCGGTTTGCAATGTCCATGAGCACCTGCGTCCGTTCTCTGGCCTGCCCGTTTTCATAGGTTACATCATGACGCGAAGGATCCTGGCCGATATCCCGAAAGTGCACGGTGACCGCCTCCCTGATGTCCACTTCCTCCAGACTTACTCCCAGTGTTTCCGCCAGACAGCAGGCATTCTCATAAGTTCTGTCCGTGGTGCCGAAGCAGGGCATGGTCACCGCAGTGATTCCCTTTCTGTCAAGGCCCAGCAGATCGAAAGTACGGACAGTCACCAGAAGCGCCAGCGTAGAATCCAGTCCTCCGGACACCCCGATAACCGCGTTTTTCAGTCCGGTATGGGCAAATCTTTTTTTCAGCCCGTAAGATTGAATGGACAAAATCTCCTCGCAGCGCTGCCGCCTTTTTGCCTCATCCCCCGGAACAAAGGGCATACAGGGAAAATCCCGGGTCAGACTCGTCTCCTCCATATTCAGCCGAAACGGTACTTTTACATAGGAAGATTCCGGTTCGCTGCCGAAAGTTCCCATGCGTCTCCTGTCCCCAAGAATTTTCTCAATATCAATATCGCTGTAAATTGTCTCGCTGCCGAAATTCTTCACCTGATTCAGTATTATGCCGTTTTCCGCAATCAGATTATGACCCCCAAACACCAGATCCTGGGTAGATTCCCCCTCCCCGGCAGATGTGTAGATATAACCGCTGATCGTCCTGGCGCTGGCAGATTTTACCAGCAGTTCCCTGTACTCGTCCTTTCCCACAGTTTCGTTGGAGGCGGAAAGATTTGCGATCACAACAGCCCCCTTCAGCGCATGTTCGGTTCCCGGGGAAGACGCTACCCACAGATCTTCACAGATTTCACATCCCACCGTCAGTCCGTGGACGTTTTCGCAGACATACAGAATATTTGTGCCGAAGGGAATTTGCTTTTTCCCAAAAGCAACCGGCTCCCTGTTTCCCTCCGTAAAATGACGGCCCTCATAAAATTCTCCATAGGATGGGATATTGGCCTTGGGAACCAGCCCCAGCACATCTCCGTTCCAGAGCGCCGCCGCCGCGTTGTACAGTCTGCCCTCACGCTCCACGGGCAGGCCCACCAGCACCAGAGCATCCTTTCCGGATGTACAATCGGCAATCCGAAACAGTCCCCTGAGCGCCTCCTCCAGCAAAAGCTCCTGCAAAAATAATTCTCCGCAGGTGTAACCTGTTATGCACAATTCCGGAAACACGATGATTTTTGCGCCTGCCCCACAGGCCTCCTCCAGCTTTCTGCAGATTTCCTCCGTGTTGTAGGCCGGGTCTGCCACTCTGATTTTCGGCGTCACAGCCGCCACCTTAATAAATCCCTGTCTCATGCCGCTCCTTCTTTTTTGCGTCTTTTCCTATTTTTTATACCGCTTATCCTATTCTTCCCATACCTGCGCATTGTCTTATTATCTGGAAAATCCGTTGACGACAAGGGCTTTCAGCTCTTCCACGCTGAATTGATAATGGGCATTGCAGAACTGGCAGTTTACCTCCACCGTCTTCCCCTCATTGATCAAGTCCTCGATTTCCTTCTTTCCCAGGCTGACCAAAACCTTTTCTATCCTGCTTCTGCTGCAGTTGCAGGAAAAAAACGTCGGGGCTGATTCCAGCAGCTCACAGTCCAATCCCGCAAGAATTTTCTCCAGCATCTCTTCCGGTGTCATCCCGGCATCCAGCATGGCAGTCACGGAAGTAACCTCCCCGAGATTATGCTCCAGCGCGCTGATTGTCTGCTCCTCCGCAAAGGGCATCAGCTGCACAATGAATCCTCCTGCCTGTCTCACCGTATTATCCCGCCCCATCAGCACCCCAAGGCCCACGGAAGAGGGCACCTGTTCCGAGGTGGCAAAATAATAGGTCAGGTCTTCCGCGATTTCGCCGGTCTGCAATAAAGTCTGCCCCACATAGGGCTCCTTTAATCCCATATCCTTGATGACTCTCAGCGTTCCCTGCCCCAGAGCGCCTGCCACATCCAGTTTCCCCTGGGCATTGGCAGGAAGTATAACATCCGGAACATCGGCATATCCCTTTACCCTGCCGCGGGCGTCAGCCGTAACCATCAGCCCGCGGACCGGTCCGTCCCCCTTGATCTGCAGCGTCAGCAAATCCTTCTCACCCTTCAGCATCCTTCCCATCATTGCCCCGGCGCTCAACAGCCGCCCCAGCGCAGCCGTGATCACAGGGCTGGTATTATGCGCCTGTCTTGCCTTCTCCACCATTGTTCTGGTGGTGCAGGCAAAGGCCCGAATCTGCGCAGATGCCGCGGTGGCGCGCACAATATAATCTTCCATCTCTACCTTCCTCTCTTCCTCCCGCCTATGCTCTTCCCCGCCTTCCGGTCGGTTCCGCTGAGGTTATCCCCGCCCTCTCCCGGCCGGACGCCGGGAAAACATGCCTATAGGGACTCCTTTCCCTGTTCTTTGGCTACCACATACACTCGCTGACTCTCCTCCGTGACAGCCCGGCCGGTATCCGCATCCGTGACCTCCAGCACCGTCATGCCCGCTCGCTCCACCAAAGCCAGCATCTGCTCCACGGTATATCCTCTCTGGTAATGTGTCTCCGTAAACCGCCGGAACATTTCTCCCTCTTCCCTGACAAACACAGTGAGATCATATTCGTTGATGCCCTCTTCCCTGTCGTAAAAATTATCCCAGATAAAGCTGCAGTCTTCACGGCTCTCCGCAATGGTATTCTCCCCGATAACCTCTCTGTATTTATATTCCGTGTTAAAATCAAAGATAAAGATACCCCCGGGGAACAGATAATTATTCACCAGAAGAAAGACCTCCGCCAGTTCCTCTTCGTCCAGAATATAATTCAGCGAATCGCATACGCTGTATATTGTACCCGCCGTGCCGTACAATTCCAAGTCCCGCATATCCTGCTGCAGATACAAAATCTCCGCTCCGCTCTTCTCCTTTTTCTCAAGGGCAATGTTCAGCATGGATTCCGACGCATCCACACCTGCCAGATCATACCCTTTCTCATACATAATCTCTGTCAGCGTCCCCGTTCCGCAGCCAAGGTCCACTACCAGATTCCGCTCGGCATCCAGCGGTTTTGCTGCCTCCCGGTCCGGTCTTGACACTCCGTATCTGCGAATCAGGCTGTCCAGCCGTTTACCCCATTCCTCATACGGCGTATTGTCCATAAAACGATCATAAACTTCCGCAAAATCCTGATATATCTCCATAATTCTTCCTCTCCCTTATCCTCCGAAATAGGATTCCCGGCAGAGCGCCTAATTATCTCTCCTGGTTAATCCCCTAATTTCATGGCGATCACGATGCCCACGGCCAGCGCGGCCACACCGGTCAGCGCTCCCATCACGGTCAGCGGCGGAAATGTCCCCATCAATACTATGGCTATGGGAGAAGATACGATCAGTCCGATAATCGCCCAATAGGCATACAGGGGAAATTTCTCAAAAATAATCTCCACCAGTTTGGCAATCCCGAAGATCCCCGCCACAACCCCGATGCCGAAGGGAATCAGAATCCCGCATCCTGTCAAAATGCCATCCATATCAAAGGCGGCAAGAGCCGTGAAGAAATTCTTCACCGCATTCAGCACAGGATAGTAAAATCCCATCAGCATCAGCACCATGGAACCGCTGACACCCGGAATTACCATGGTAGCGGAAGTGACGATCCCCACACCTACCAGCTTCAGGGCATTAACCAAACCAAAAGACAGATCCGCCGCCTGCCCCTCCGTTTCTCCCATGACGGCCATGGCCACTACCAACACAAAAAACAGAACGCAGGCTGCGGCATGACCTGCCTTTATGCCCTTTCCCTTCACCTTTTTCCAGATAGCCGGAAGCCCTCCCAGAATCAGTCCGATAAACAAAAGATTTGTCTGAATCGGAAAATTTGCGAACAAATAGGTTAGTCCGAACGAACTCCCTGCGATCGCAGCCACCATCCCCACTGCGATAGGCAGCAGAAACAACACGCTTTTCTTAAACTCGCTGAACAAATGAGTAATACAGTGAATCAGCTTGTCATAAATGCCCATGGACACCATCATGGTGCCTCCGCTGACACCCGGAACAATATTGGCAATCCCGATTACCACGCCCTTCAGAAAACTCTTGATCATGATCATTCTCCTCTTTTATCTTGTCATTTTTAATCTATCCCAGAACTGTCTTCATACCAAAACAGGCTTCCGCGGCCCTCATCACGGTCTTCGCCGTCCTGTGAGCACCGCCCTACATAATCCTTCAGAAAAGACAGCAATCTGTCCATCTCCTCATCCCTGCCCACGGTAATCCGCAGATAATTCCCTATCCTGGGCTTATCCCAGTGACGCACATAGATATCCGCCTCCCGCAGTGCCTGAAAAATCTTCCCTGCAGGAATGGTCTCATGGGAGGCAAAGATAAAGTTGGCCCGGGAATCCGGAAAAGAAAATCCCAGTTCCTTCAACTCCCCCTTGACCCGTTCTCTGGTAGCGACGATTTTGCCTGTCACCCCCTTAAAATATGCGTCGTCCTTCACGGCCTCTGCCCCCAGAAGCTGGGCCGGCAGGCTCATGGTATAAGAATTGAAGGAAAACTTTACATCATTCAGATATCCGATCAGCCGCTCACTGCCGATGCAGAATCCGATCCTCATTCCCGCCATTGCCCTGGACTTGGAAAAAGTCTGCACTACCAGCAGGTTGTCGTATTTGTCGATCAGCGGCAGCGCGCTTTCTCCCCCGAAATCCACATAAGCCTCATCCACGATGACCACCACATCCCGGTTGGCCCGGATGATTTTCTCCACTGTTTCCGGACTTTCCGTCAGACCGGTGGGCGCATTCGGATTGGGAAAGATAATCCCCCCGTTAGGCTGCGCATAATCTTCGGGGCAAATATGCCATTCCTCGTCAAGGGGGCATGTTTTGTACGGTATTCCGTACAATTCTGCCCATACGTCATAAAAGGAATAGGTCACATCCGGAAACAGTATGGGACTTCCGCTGTTAAAACAAGTCATGAAGGCCATGGCCAGCACATCGTCCGAACCTACTCCCACAAATATCTTCCCCGGACTCACCCGATAATACTCCGCCAGCGCCCTGACCAGAATTTCTGTATTCGGATCCGGATACAGCCGCAGAGCATTCCAGTCAATCTGCCCCGCCAGCTTCTCTACCCCAGGCGCGGGCGGATATGGACACTCGTTGGTATTCAGCTTTATTATCCCCGCTTTGCCGGGCTGTTCCCCCGCCGTGTAGGGAACGGTTTTCCGTATATTTCTTTCCCAACTCACTGCAAATCCCTCTTTCTCTATTTATAGCAGTTCAGACCGGCCCCTGAACGGATAATTTCTCCAGTTCCTCCCTGTAGATCTCCGCCTGCTCCGGACACTCCAGCTCCTCATAGCACCTGATCAGCCCCTTCAGACTTTCCTGACCGCCGGCCTGCAGAACCAGAAGAGGGCGGGTCTCATATACCGCATTATAATACCATATGGCGGCCTCCTCCCAGTCCGATGCCTCTTCATAGAAATGTCCCATCTCACAGCAAATTTCCGAACAGGCTTCCTGGGCGATCACCTTACATGTATACTTAAAAAAATTTACGGTATCTCCCGCCAGTCTGGCTGCCTTTGCCACAACACAGCAGGCCTGAGCCATCTCCTCGCCGTCACGCCCATTGTCCGCCGTTGCCTCCATAAACGTTCCCGCGGCTGCCAGAAAATCCTCCTCCTCTCCCGCCAGCATCAGCTCTCTGGCATACAGGTCCAAAAGCCGCTTGGGCAAACGGTATCCCAACTCACAATGTCTTTTGAAATTGGCCAGATCCCGCTTTGCATGGCTCTCCTCCTGCAGGTGAGTGATCACGATGTCGCTGTCATACACCACGGGTTCAAGCCGCACAGTTTCATGTATGGGAGCCTCCCATACAAAATCTCTTTTTCTTTTAAACAGTTTCGGCCGATATTCCTCGTCAAAATTGTAAACCGTACCGTACTGCAGCTGATTGGCATATTTCATCTGTACAATCTCAATCTCAGGAAGCAGCATTTCCTTCAGCAGCCGAAAACGTTCCCTGTTCTCCGGCAGAAGCACCTCATCCGCGTCCGCAGAATATATATATTCTTTCGTGGCTTTGGAAAACACAAAATTTCTCGCGGAACTAAAATCATCTTCCCACGGAAAATCGTATATATATTCAGTATACTTCCCGGCAATCTCTTTGGTTGCGTCCGACGAACCGGTATCCGCAATAATAATTTCATCCACAAGATCCGCCACACTGTCCAGGCATCTGGCCAATATCTTTTCTTCGTTTTTTACAATCATACACAGGGAAATGGTAATCATCTTACTCCTCGCCATATCTGCCGCCGGAATTCAATCCAAACGGCCTTATTCTTTGCAGCACCATTAAAATAATACCAAAAACAAAGCCCGGGTACAACCACTATTCATGAAAAAATTGGATGGAGATTTATTCAGAATATTTATTCGTCTCATTTTTATGTTGTGATTTCACTGAAAATATGCTATAATACGATTTACTGAAAAGCATTCCCCAGAGGCTGCTTTTGATTTTATGATCTGACAGGAGGAGACCAGCTATGTTTATTGTTTTGGGCGGCGGATTATTGATCATCATCATTGCGGTAATTGTCTCGGTGATCTCCAGCGTAGTTTCTGCGGTTGCGGCAGATTCGGATATAGAATCCTGACTGCAGCGCTTTCCGCGGCAAATCGAAGGAAATGTCTTAGTTAAAAAGCCCTGTCTGCAGAACGCAGCACAGGGCTTTTGCTGTTGCAATGACGTTTAAGGACGGGATTTTCGAGCAAAATGCCCGCACATTCTTATCCGAACGGATTCTCCGTAGGATACAGCACGCCCTTGGGCTGGTTGTAATTCAAATCCTCCACAGGCACGCCGATGTACTTGAATACCTCATATAAAGCCTTTCCGAAATGTCCGAAAGCCACTGCGCCGTGATGAGGATAATTCTTCTCTATGAGCACATGACGGTAGAAACGCCCCATCTCCGGAATGGCGAACACGCCGATGCCCCCGAAGGATCTGGCGGCAACCGGAAGCACCTCTCCCTGGGCAATATAGGCCCTGAGCTTATTGTCCGCTGTGGACTGCAGGCGGTAGAAGGTGATGTCCCCCGGCACAATGTCGCCCTCCAGGGTACCCTGGGTCACTTCCTCGGGAAGAGCTCTGGCCATGATCATCTGGTACTTCATGCTGCAGGAAGACAGCTTCTTCGTATTGGTATTGCCGCAGTGGAAGCCCATAAAGGTATCGTTGTGGGTATAGGCAAATTTTCCGCTGATGGCCTCCTCGTACATATCGCCGGGCACGGTATTGTTGATATCCAGCAAAGTCACGATATCCTCGCTGACACAGGTGCCGATGAACTCGCTCAGACAGCCGTAGATATCCACTTCACAGGACACCGGGATGCCCATGCCCGTCAGGCGGCTGTTTACATAGCAGGGAACAAAACCGAACTGGGTCTGGAAAGCAGGCCAGCATTTTCCGGCTATGGCCACATACTTGCGGTAACCCTTATGCGCCTCAATCCAGTCAAGCAAAGTCAGCTCATACTGAGCCAGTTTCGGCAGAATCTCGGGCTTCTTGTTGCCCGCCCCAAGTTCCTCTTCCATTTCCCTGACCTTGGCGGGAATTCTCTCGTCTCCCTCATGTTTTTTAAATGCCTCAAACAGGTCAAGTTCGGAATTCTCCTCAATCTCTACTCCCAGATTGTAAAGCTGTTTGATTGGCGCATTGCAGGCCAGGAAATTCAGGGGACGGGGACCGAAGGAAATAATCTTCAGGCTCCCCAGACCCACGATAGCCCTTGCAATAGGAATAAACTCATGGATTCTGTCTGCGCACTCTCCTGCAGTGCCCACAGGATTCTCAGGGATATACGCCTTTACATTGCGCAGCTTCAGATTATAGCTGGCATTCAGCATACCGCAGTAAGCATCGCCCCGGCCGCCCATCAGATCGTTCTGGCTTTCCTCCGCGGCCGCGATGTACATGGCAGGTCCGTCAAAATGCTTTGCCAGAAGCGTCTCCGATATTTCCGGCCCAAAATTTCCAAGGTATACGCACAGCGCATTGCAGCCGTTGGCCCGGATGTCCTCCAGAGCCTGTACCATATGGATCTCGCTCTCTACAATACATACCGGACACTCGTATACACTGTCCGTACCGTACTTTGCAGCGTAAGCCTCCATCAGCGCTTTCCTTCTGTTCACGGACAGACTCTCCGGAAAGCAGTCCCGGCTTACGGCCACAATGCCGATTTTTATCTGTGGCAGATTGTTCATGTCATACCCCTCCTGATCTGTTAAAATATAGATTAAAAATATCGTTTTACAGGCTTCCCGAAACGGTACCCGCAATGTCTGATTCTCTCCTCTATTATAGTGGTTTTTGCTCCTTTTTTCCATAGCTTTTGGGAATTTTTTCAGAATTTTCTCTGGTTAAGTTTGACAGGTATTTTTCCTCTGCAGCAGGCAAAACTATGCCTGAAACCAAAGAATAACAGCAAATTGACCAAAGAAAGGCAGATATATGAAAAACAGCAAGGATAATACAAATCTCACCGCCGCGCTGGCCCAGAATACATTGGATCAGATTCCCCGGGCCAAGTCGGATGCCCGGGAAATCGTGGGCCTGGTAAAGCACAGCGGAAAGATTGACGGCTATCAGCTTTCCGACGGTTCCACAGTCAGCAAGCAGGAGGGCGTCAACATGGCCAAAGCCGGCGATATCAAGGGCGTAGGCGTAGCCCATCGGGGTGATACGGAATATCTGAAATCCATTCCCGATAATTCCGACGACAATAATCTGGGCAGCCTGCCTTCCGTCTCCGGTTAAGGAAACAGTCGGCAGATCCGAATCGGCTGCGGGTCACAGGAGGCATTCCAGCTGGCAGTCATAAGGCTCTTCTTCCACATGGCCCCGGTGGTAAACCTCTGCCTCCACACAACCCATAGCCCGGTAAAAGGCCTGGCTCTCCACTGCGGAATGGGCGGATATATATAATTTCCGCCCGCCCCGCTGCCTGGCCCAGTCCGCGGCCGCCAGAAACAGGGTTTTCCCGATCCCCTTCCCCCGCATATCTTCAGACACATGAATGGAGGAGAGATCCAGATAGCCCTGCTCTCCGCCGAACACCGCGGCTTCCACAGAGGCAAATCCCTTCAGATTCCCCTCCTGAAATGCCCCCAGCACAAAACCTCCCGTATCCAGAGTCTCTTTTAAACAGGCAATCAGTTTGTCATAATCCGCCTCCGACCAATCGTCTGTAAAGGGGTCCTTCCGGATAACCCACTGGCCCTCTTCCCGCCGCCAGCAGTCCGTCACCTCCTGATGACGAATAAACTGCGCAAACAGCCCACGATCTATTTCTTCTCTTTTTATTCCGCGATATTGAATCATCATGTCTCCATTCCTTTCTGCATTTTCTCCTGTCTCCGCCCATAAATTGTATCCTGTTTACGGTTTTATTTCCAATCGCTCTCCATTATTTTCCCGGAGTATATTGTATCATGCCTGCCTTTCATTTACAAATTTTATCCGGAAAATTTTCCCTGCTCTATTAGTATTATAACAGCCCGAACAGCACTCCGGCCTGTTATTTTTTATTCATAAAAATATGTATATTTTTAATGAATATGCATTAAATCTAAATTTTCCGTGATTTTTTCAGGAAATCCATTGACATTTTATGCACAAAGTGCTAGTATCGGCTTTGTTCCGCAGAGGCAGTCCGATATCCGGCCGGCTCGGCGCCTCCGGCAGAACGCAATTGTTATCATTAGGGAGGATACGATTATGAAAATGAAAAAACTGACTGCACTGCTGCTTGCTTCCGTCATGGCCCTGTCCATGGCAGCCTGCGGCAGCACACCCACCAGCAATGACAACTCAAGCCAGGACAGCAGCTCCGCAGAGAGCAGCTCAGACACAGCAGAAGGCTCCGAGGCTTCCGACAGTTCCGACGCGGCGGATAGCTCCCAGGCTTCCGACAGTTCTGACGCAGCGGATGGCTCCCAGGCTTCCGACAGTTCCGACGCGGCGGACGGCTCTGACGCCTCCGGCGAAGCAGAAGGCTTTACCACCGCCGTGGAAGGAAAGCTCACCATGGCTACCAATGCGGCATTCCCGCCTTATGAATATGTGGAAGGCGGACAGGTTGTAGGCATCGACGCGGAAATCGCAGACGCCATTGCCGGAAAACTGGGCCTGGAACTGCAGATCGACGACATGGAGTTCGACTCCATCACCGAGGCAGTGAAGGGCGGAAAGGCTGATCTCGGCCTGGCAGGCATGACCGTTACCCCTGACCGTCAGGAGGAAGTGGATTTCACCGTGAGCTATGCCACAGGAGTACAGGTGATCATCGTCAATGAGGACAGCGACATCACAAGCGCAGACGATCTGTTTGCGGAAGGCGCAAGTCATGTGATCGGCGTGCAGCGCAATACCACAGGCGATATTTACACCACAGACGATATCGAGAAGAAAGAACTGGGCACCATTGACCGCTACAGCAAGGGCGCAGACGCCGTGCAGGCCCTGAAGACAGGCAAGGTGGACTGCGTGGTCATCGACAACGAGCCTGCCAAGGCTTTCGTAGCTGAGGTGGAAGGCCTGAAGATCCTGGATACCGAATATATCACCGAGGATTATGCCGCCGCCATGAGCAAGGACAACACCGCCCTCTATGAGGCAGTAAATACCGCTCTCCAGGAGCTGATTGCCGACGGCACCGTACAGGGCATCATCGACAAGTATATTACCGCAGAATAATCGAATCTGCAAAACATCGAAAAAGAGCCATCAGCGCCCCAGGCAAAACTGCCGCAGACAACAGCATCCTCTGTCTGCAATGCAGCAAATGTCACATACCCCGTCGTTCCCGGCGGGGTAATGTGCTGTGTTCCGAATCCTGCTTGTCTTTTTCAACTCCTTTGCCATTGGACCGGAGA
The DNA here is from genome assembly GCA_910586515.1 of uncultured Acetatifactor sp. GTDB lineage: Bacteria > Bacillota > Clostridia > Lachnospirales > Lachnospiraceae > Acetatifactor. Next base: position 13,046 of record CAJUGL010000051.1, on the reverse strand, counting down.
TCGGAAAAGCAGTTGGCAGGCGCTGAACAGGCTGCCGCCCACAGATACATTAATGAGAAAAAGGAGAACGACCCATGAGACCATCCGCCTCACAAAACTGGCCCCTGGTGGCACCGGACTGGATACAGAACGGCCCCGAATGGCTGAACGACATCGGATACGACATCTACAAGAGCTTCGTCTTCGATGACAGATACCAAATGTACATAAAAGGTCTGGGCAATACCCTGCTGCTGACCCTTCTGGCGCTGCTGATCGGCGTGGTTCTGGGGGTGGTGATCTCCCTGGTGCGGGTCTCCTGGGACAAAAACCACACGGAAATGCAGGGACCCGGCAAGTTTTTCCTGGGTTTCCTGAACGCTCTGGCCAAGGTGTACCTGACCGTGATCCGGGGCACGCCCATGGTGGTGCAGCTGATGATCATGTATTTCGTCATCTTCGCCTCCAGCAGGAATAAGGTCATGGTAGGCGCCATTTCCTTCGGCATCAATTCCGGGGCCTATGTGGCTGAGATCATCCGGGGCGGCATCATGTCCATTGACGCAGGCCAGATGGAGGCGGGACGCAGTCTTGGCTTCGGCTATGTGTCCACCATGAGGTACATCATCCTGCCCCAGGCGTTCAAGGCCGTGCTGCCCACCCTGGCAAACGAATTTATTGTCCTGCTGAAGGAAACCGCAGTGGCCGGCTATGTTGGCCTGACGGATGTTACCTACGCCGGCAATATTATCGGCGGCAACTGTTACGATTATCTGTTCCCGCTGCTGATGTCCGCTTTGATCTACCTGATCCTGGTAATGTTCTTCACCTTCCTGGTAGGAAGACTGGAAAGGAGGCTGAGAAGCAGTGAGCGCTGATACAATCATTACATCAAAAAACGTACAGAAGCATTTTAAGGAGGGAGACATCCACGCCCTGGACGGTGTGTCCCTGGACATCCACAAGGGGGAAGTGGTGGTGGTGATCGGGCCCTCCGGCTCCGGAAAGTCCACCTTCCTGCGGTGTCTGAATCTCCTGGAAGTTCCCACCGGAGGGCAGATTCTCTTCGAAGGCACGGATATCACGGACAAAAAGACCAACATCAATATCCACCGGCAGAAAATGGGAATGGTATTTCAGCACTTTAACCTGTTTCCTCATATGACCATTCTGAAAAACATGACCCTGGCTCCCATGAAGCTGCTGAAAAAATCCCAGGCCGACGCGGAAACCCAGGCAAGGGCCCTGTTGGAACGGGTGGGACTGGCTGACCGGGCGGATGCCTACCCCAGTCAGCTCTCCGGCGGCCAGAAACAGCGTATAGCCATTGTCCGGGCTCTTTGCATGGATCCGGAGGTAATGCTGTTTGATGAGCCAACCTCAGCTTTGGACCCGGAGATGGTAGGGGAGGTTCTGGAAGTAATGAAGGAACTGGCCAGAGAAGGCATGACCATGGTGGTGGTCACCCATGAGATGGGCTTTGCCAGAGAGATGGCGGACAGGGTGATTTTCATGGCAGACGGCAAAATCGTGGAGGAAGGTACGCCGGAGGAAATTTTTTCCGCGCCGAAGCAGCCCAGGACCCGGGATTTCCTGGCCAAGGTGCTGTAAAAGCCAGGGCGTATTTGAAAATTCATCCCCGGCAATTATTTTGATACCAAAGCAACGGGAGTTCCCTCTTATATGAGAGAACTCCCGTATAATTTTACCCTGTGTTATAGCTTTCCGTTCTCATCGGCTGTATTCTACAGAAAATCCTTATACTGCTCCTGCAGCAGCTCAATTCCGTACTCCCGGGACGTACCCTTGATGCGCTCCATATATCCCTGCAGAGCGCCTCTGCAGTGCTCCGGTCCGCCTTCCCGCATGACAGTCCACATGGGATCCGCATCAAAGCGGGAACTCTCCATCATGCTGTCCGTCCAATCCAGAATCATCTTCGCTCCTTTTGCGCACAGTTCCGGTCTCTCCTGGGCCAGATTATGCAGCTCATGAGGATCATCCTTCACATGGAACAGCATCTCTCTGGGCAGAATATGTCCGCCTCCGTGGATGGTGCGGATATAGATATAATCGTCAAACCGCACGCTTCTCTGGCAAACATGGGCGCACTGGGTCAGCACCGCATAAGGTTTGGAGCAGTCCGTGCCGTCCTTCAGCGCTTTGGCAAAGGATACGCCGTCATAGCGGAAGTTATCCCAGGTCACAAGGGATGTACCCAGAAGCTCCTGTACAGTGGGGGCCAGGTCCGTATTATCATGGAAGCCCTTTACCACCGCGCCTTTCCGGATTCCGGGCCAGCGGACAATCAGGGGAATGCGGCACACCGGATCGTCAGCAAACCCATGCTCCGCGTACACGCCGAATTCTCCCAGATCTTCCCCATGGTCCGCAGTGATGATGATCGCCAGGTCATCGTCATAAAGTCCGTTTTCCTTCAGCCAGCCGATAATTCTGCCGATATTGTCGTCCGTATACCGTATGCCGTCGTCATAGGCATTCAGGAAGCGCTTGGCCTCCTCCAGGGTCTTCAGGCTGCCGGGATGCTTGGGCCACTGGGCAAAATGATCGTCGTTCCACATGTTGATCTCATTGGCACCGTGGGGTCCTATATGCAGCAAATGTTCCCCGAAAATCTCCTCCGTGATCCAGTCGTCCGGCATTTCCGTGCCTGCCAGGGGACTTTTGTAATCCGCCGGCGTACGGTAAGGGGTGTGGGGATCCCAATAATGTACATGCATCATCCAGTTGTCTTCTTTTCCGTTCTTTTCCAACCATTCCAGCACCCTGGGCGTCACCATCTCCGCTGATTCGCCGCCTCTCCGACCCACGTTGACGCACTCGTTGAATCCTGCGTTAAACCACCAGGCGCTGTGGCGCTCCGCAAAGGTGGAAAAGGACACCGTATGCATACCTGCACGCCGGAACTGCATAAACAGACCGTTTTCCGATATTTCATCCGTAAAACTCCTGTTTCTGCCCTGGAGACGCATATCCGCAGCCGTTCCCCCGTGGCCCACCACTCCGTTGTGAATCCCGTACTGCCCGCTGATCATGGATGCCCGGGAGGGCAGGCAGGGCGCGTTGGGACAGTAATAATCGTCAAACCGCACTCCCTCACTTGCAATCTCGTCCATCACCGGGGTGGTATCCCGACCGTAGCCGTAGCAGCCCATGTGGTCCGCCCGCAGTGTGTCGATGTCAAACATAAGTACTCTCATTTTTGCTTTATCTCCTTTCCAAACTTTCATGTGTTATGTACGCTATGTATTGCTCTGCCTTATCTCCGACGGCGTCAGCTGATAATAGCCGTGAAAATGCTGATAGAAATAATTTAAGTTGGAATACCCCACCCCTGCCGCAATGGCGGAGATCTTCTCATCCGTATTCAGTATCCTCTCCTTTGCCACCTGCATCCGATAGGCCATCAGGTATTCCGAGAATTTCATTCCTGTCTCTCTGATAAAAATCTGCCCCAGATAAGTGGCATTCATTCGAAAGCGGTCTGCCATGCTTTTCAGAGAAACATGCTGCCCGTATTCCATGGCGGTCATCATGACGATTTTCCGAATCAGCGGAGACAATTCTTCGTACGGGCGCCCCAGCACAGGGTCCTGATTCTCCCCTTTCTGTTCCGGAAGTGTGCCGTGCAGCTTTTCCACGATGATCTGCTCCATACGTTTCCTCAGCTTATCTTTATCCACAGGTTTCAGCAGATAATCCAGGGCGCCGCAGCGCAGAGCCTCACAGGCATAGTCGAACTCGTCGTATCCGCTCATCATGACATAATTGGACAGGATGCCCATGCTGTTCAGATGATTGATCAATTCATAGCCGAACTCATCGCCGATCCGCACATCTACCAGACACACATCCGGCTTCCAGTCCACCACATGAGAAATTACCTCATAACAGCTCCTGGCCGTCCTGACCCGTCCAAATCCCAATGCCTTCCAGTCCAGAATCCTGCTGATCCCCTCCAGAACTGCCGGTTCATCATCTACGATGAGCAATGTGTACATCCTTCCCTCCTTTTTCCAGGCAGGTTTGCCAAATCATAAAATCCGCTCCTGCTGATTCTGCACAGTAAAGTCGTCCCGGTTCTCCCCAGCCTCCCGGGGCAGAAACACCGATATACAGAATCCGCCTTCCGCCCGGTTTCCAACATCCATACGAAATCCGTCCCTGTAAAAATACTTCAGCCTCATATAGACATTGCGCAGCCCGATATCCGCCTCCGGATTGTCGTTTCCCTCATACATATTCCTCCGAATCTCCGGCAGTTTATCGGGTTCTGCACCTGCCCCGTTATCGGAAATCTCAATCAGAATGCCTCCGTCCTGCTCCCGCCCCCTGACAATCAGCAGATTGTACTCACTCTCCCGATCAAACCCATGGACAAAAAAGTTTTCCGCCAGGGGCTGCAGCCAGAATACAATCGTCTCCCTCTCCCCGGCCGCCTGTTCCAATTCCATCTGATAGACAAATTTGTCCCCATAGCGCATGGTCATGATTTTCAAGTACATTTCCAAAAGCGCGAATTCTTCTTTCAGAGAGACAAACTCTTTTTTGTGCATTCTTGTCCGGTACAGCGTTCCAAGCATAACAATGGCGTCCGCCATGTCCCGGTCCCCCTGCACAAGCGCCTTGGAGCGCAGCATTTCCAGCGTATTGTATAAAAAATGCGGATTGATCTGATGCTGCAAAGCCCGCATCCTGGTCTCCTGCTCCTTCAGCTTCAGAATGTATTCCGTCTCTATGTAGCCTTCCAATTTCCTGCCCACATCCTGAAGGGCCGCCGCAATCATGCCGTACTCATTTTCTCTGTGCCGGTCCGGCAGCGCGCGCTTTTGCATTTCCTCAAAACGGCCTCCCTCCATGTCGGACAGCATGGTCATGATCAGAGACAGAAAATTTGCATCGGAACGAATTCCCGCATAGCTGCTCAGCAATATTCCCCCATTGATCAGCATCAGCGCGGTGAACAGTACTGCCAGCACATATATATTATCCCACATGGCAGAGACAATGTCCTTCACCGCGATGAACCGGTGACCGCTCTGGCCGGACTCAAGCTGCACATAAAATACCCCGAGTCCCTCCCGGATCCATCCTCTCATCTCCGTCTCCCGGGAAGCCTGCTCCAGCCAGATCTTCTCCCTGCCCTCCAGGCCGCTGTCCCACAGGACCTGTCCGTCTGTCTCCAGAACTTCCACGGACACCGGAATTTCCCAATTTCTCCCATAGATATCCCTGCTGCTGACCCAGAATTCCATAGTTCCCATTGTGGTACCCATATGCTGTGGATCTCTCACCGAACAGGAAGCCGCAAGAATATCTCCCATAGGACTCCCCTCCTGCCCCCTCCCGTCAAAGGACAGGCAAACATCCATGCTTTGAAGCCATATCGTCTTCCTTCCGCTCTCCGATCGAAGAGTTACACTGCTGATCTTGCTGCGGCTGTCTGCAAGCACGTTTTTCACATCTGCCGGCAGATAGCGGATCTGTTCTGTTCTGCCCAGACTGTTCTGCCTCCTGATCTGCAGATATTCCGTCATATTTTCCACTGAAAAAAGTGCGGCCAGATCTTCCATCAGCGTTTCTTTCCCATACAGACTGTTGACATAATCTTCCGCCAACTCCCGAATATCCGCCAGCTGCCGTTCCCATTCCAGAAAACTGCTCTGCACCTGGCTTCCCAGCGCTGACATCCAGGTATTGACAAAAAAAGCGAGCATTCCGAGAAAAACCGCAGCCGTCATCAGCAGCATCACCGCAGCCGTTCCCCAAAATTTCTTCCTGTAAATCCGGTATCCAAACAGTGTATTGTGACGTCTGCCCATACAATGCCCTTCCCTTTTTGCTCCTGTTCCCGTCTCTTCAAGACTGCTTCCTTCCTGACTCCTCAGACTTCCCGACAAACTCCGGCCCTATATATCTTTTCCGGACCGAAGATTGAAACAGCCCCTCCTTCCTGAAACACGGCTTGAGGATTTCTTCTAACTGTCGAAGGAAAACTCCCCGCATACCGGATAGTGATCTGACAGATACAGGCCGTTTTCTTCATCTGTCCATTTTACCAGGCTGTGGCAGCGGATATCCCCTTTCACGATCATAAAGTCGATGCTGGTCTGCCCTGTTCCCTTCCAGAAACCATGGTAGGTCACGCCGATGTTTTCCGTGATATTGATAAATTCCGGATATTCCCGCAGCACCTCTATGTCTTTCCAGTCCGGCTCCATGTTGAAGTCCCCTGTGACGATCACCGGCACATCACCGAAAAAGGAGTCCGCCGACACCTTTTCCAGAATCTGCGCAAGTCCCTTCCTTCTGGCTATTTCTCCGTCATGATCCAGATGGGCGTTTGCCACCCGGAAAACCTTCCCTGCCTGCATATCCTCAAAAACCGCCTCTGTACAGATTCTGGGACATGGACTCTGGTCCGGATATCGGGAACCCGGCACATTGGGCGTCTCGGAGAGCCAGTATGTATCCATTTTCATCAGATTGATACTGTCTTTCCGGTAGGCGATTGCGGACTGCTCGTCCCGCAGGTCTTCGCCGCGTCCGCACCCGATCACATAATAACCCTCAAGATTTTCCTTCAGCCACACCGCCACATGAGGCAGAACTTCCTGGAAGCAGATAACGTCCGCCTGCTCCTCCGCTATTTTCCGCAGAATAAACGGTTTTCTGAACTCGAAATTATTCTCTCCGTCCGCTCCGCAGTCATATCTGATGTTGAATGTAACAAATTTCATCCTTGTCCGCTCCTTTGTTCTGAAAACCACAAAAACCTGTAGGGCTCTTTTGTCCGGAGCCCTGCAGGAATTTGCATTTTCTTTCTTGTTCAGGGGCAGCGCCCCCTTTTATATCCTTATTTACTTAAAGAACTCGTCGATCTGCTTCTGTGCCTCGGCAATGATGGTATCCAGTCCGGCGGCCTTCAGCTCCTCAATGCAGTCGGAAAGCACTGCTTCGGGATCGGATGCTCCTGTCAGCAAGTCATATTTGTACTTATCCCATGCGGTATTGACATTTGCCACTTCGTTCTGGATATTGGTAATGTCTAACGCAAATCCAAGACAGCTGGAAGGAATAGCCTCTTCGTTCTGCTTCTTTACCTCATCCCACTGATTAGGATCCGTTCCTACCTGATTGCTCATGATAAAGAAGGTTCCCTGAGTATAGGAAGGCCATGTCCAGTCATCTCTCAGCCTGTTTACAAGTCCGTCCTCTGTGTACTCAAAGTGATTACCTTCAATACCGTATGCGCACATATCGCGGAATTTGCTGTCCGTATTCATCAGCTCCAGTACCTTCAGCGCCTCTTCCTTATAGTTGGAATTCACGGAAATCGCGTTCATGGAACCCTGAATGGTTTCTGTTGTGTAAATGGGGCCGAATACTTTGTTCACAATGTACTTATCGATTCCCTGGTTGACAGCCCACCCGGCTGCCGCGCTGGGCCATCCCTGAGCATTGCCGAACATATGTCCTTTTCCGCTGTCGGTCATAACATTGGCATCAGGATTGATAATGCCTGCCGTGTACCAACTGTGCAGAAGCTTCAGATTCTCCACTATGTCATCCTGCTCCAGTGTGCAGACAACTTTGCGGGACGCATCGTCGATCTTAACACCGATAGCCTGAATACCGCCTGCAAGTCCGTCATAATTATTAAAGAATCCGTTCCACAGAGAGCCCTGATCCAACTGAATCGGATAGAAAGACTTGCCCTCCGCTTCCTTGATCTCACGGACTACCGGATCCAGGGCCTGCATGGAATCAATAGTAGTCATGTCAATATTATACTTCTGTACATATTTATCGTCAATATAATAAAACTGTGTCAGGGAAGAATCCTTATAAGTGGGAACCGCATACACCTTTCCCTTCACCTGCGCTCCGGACCAAAGCTGCTCCGGAATAAAGCTGTAGAGATCCGGGGTCGCGCTCTGCACCAGATCCGTAATATCCGCAAAAGCCCCCAGGTTCACGAACTTGCCGTAATTGGTGTTATTGGTAAACATCAGGTCAAAATATTCGCCTGTGTTCACGATGGTATTCATCTTTGTGTCATACTGATCCCAGGCGGCAATTTTAACGTCCAGCCTTACACCGATCTTCTCTTCACAATAATCGCTGATCTGCGCAACACTCTCGTCAAAATCATCTGCCGGCGTACCGCCCACTGTCCAATAAACCAATGTAGGCACTTCACCGCTGCCCCCTGCCGATGCCTCGCTGCCTTCATCCGCAGACGACTCCTCGGATACTTCTGCTGATGACTCTTCGGCAGATGACTCCTCAGATGCCCCCCCTGCCGATGCCTCGCTGCTCTCGCTCTCCTGTGCGCTGGAACCTGCACCATTGTTTCCGCAGCCTGCCAGCATACCGGCTGTCATCGCTGCCGTCAAGCCAAGAGCCAACATTTTACTCAGACTTTTCTTTTTCATGGTAATCCTCCTGTTTTAGTTAAATTTATATCTTCCGGCCAAGGCCGGCCTGATATCTGAACATGTCTGCTTTGTCCCATTTAACACGCGCTTCTTCCTGTGCTTTCCCACATGCGCCATCTGCGCTGTTCTCATCCCTTCACTGCCCCTACGGTCAGACCGGAGATAAAGTATTTCTGGAAAAACGGATACGCACATGCGATAGGAAGTACAATAAGGACGACAATTGCCATCCGCGCAGATTCCTGAGGCATTTTGGCCAGCATTTCCGCTGCCGTTATTCCAATGGTTGCGGCATTTTTTACAAGCATTTGTATATTCGTCAAAATCTGGTTCAGCAGAGCCTGCAGGGAAAGCAGCTTGCTGTCGTCAATATAGAGCATGGACTGGTACCAATCATTCCAGTAGGCAAAACTCAAAAACAAACCTATAGTGGCCAATACCGGAAGCGAAATCGGAAGAACGATTCTGCCGAAAATCATCAGCTGACTTGCGCCGTCCATCTTGGCGGATTCCACCAGGGATTCCGGCACGGTAGTCTTGAAAAACGTCCGGCATACAATCACGTTGAAGGAAGAAACCGACAATGGCAGGATCAACGCCCACATCGAATCCTTTAATCCCAGAAACTGGCTCACAATGAAATATGTGGAAACCAGACCTCCGTTAAACACCATGGGGATGAAAACCACCATAGTCAGAAATCCGTTCAATTTATAATCCGGCCTTGAAAGCACATAGCCCATCAGCGTAGTGAGCAGCACCCCCAGCGCGGTTCCGACAATGGTCACAAACAGGGATACCCCCAGCGCCCGGACAATCATTTTCCCCTGGGAAACCAGAAAGACATATCCCTCCAATGACGGGATCTTCGGAATAAAATGATATCCGTACTCCAAAATAGACTCCTCTGCCGAGAAGGAAATTGCCACCACCAACAACACCGGAATCACACAGGCCAGCGCCGCCAGCACAAAAATGAAATTCAGGATAACATTAACCGTCTTTGAAACCCGGTTAAAACGGTCAAAGCCGTCGGGTTCATTTTTTTTCTTATTTTTGATTTCTGCTGCCATAATTTTCTCCTCTTTCAGTTCCCGCAACCCCTTGTTACGTACCGTCTGATCTCTAGATCATAGCGCTCTCCCGATCAATTTTCCTTACAATTGCGTTCGCAGTCAGTATTGTAATACATCCTGCCACGGACTGGACGAAAGCGGCGGCCGCCGACATACCTGTAGTAGACGTCCGCAATTGTTTGTACACATAGACATCCAGCGTATAAACTACGTTGTACAGGGAGTTGGAATCCCTGGGCACCTGATAAAACAAACCGAAATCCGAATAAAAAATGCCGCCGACCTTCATGATAAACATCATAATAATAACATTTTTCATCAACGGCAGGGTTATGTAACGGATTTGCTGCCAGATTGTTGCACCGTCAATTCCAGCAGCTTCATAATAGGTTTTATCAATACCCGTAATGGTAGCCAGATAGACCACCATGCCGTAGCCGACACCTTTCCATAAGTTCATAAACACCAGAAACGGAGGCCACATCCCTTTCTTCATATACCATTGCTGCCGTTCATATCCCATGCTTTCCAGGAGATTATTCAAAAGTCCCTTGTCGTAGCTTAAGAATGCCCATACCAGCGCGGTTACCACCACCCAGGACAGAAAGTAAGGCATGAACATGGCTGTCTGATAAACCTTCGCCATCCGTTTGGAGTGAATCTGCCCGATGGCAATAGCGGCCGCCACCGGAATAACAATCCCAAGAATGATGAATACGATGTTATAGCCCAGAGTATTTCTGATAATGAGCCAGATATCTTTGGACGAAAAGAGAAATTTGAAATTGTTAAACCCTACCCACTTGCTGGAGAAAAAACTCTTCAAAAATCCCCCGTTGATTTTAAATTCCTTAAAGGCAATAATGATACCAAACATGGGTAAAAAGGAAAATAAAAAGTACCAGATCGTCGTCGGCAGCGCCAACAAAGTAAGTTCTGTGTCATCACGCCTCCAGCGGCGTTTTTTTACCTTCGCTTTCTTCCTGTCTCCTGCCATTCCCTCTCCTCCTTGTGGTTATCATTGTGTCCGTGCACTATACAAGTTATATATGCAATCTTGTTACTTTCAGTATATCATGGCATCTTTTACAAGGCAACACAAAAAAAGTGAGATTACAGTATAGAAACATTAGCTTATCTGTACATACTGAGTTCCTTTTTTTGTGTGTTTTGCACAATTCACTGTCTCTCTTTCGACAAAATCTGCCGGTTTAGGTCATTTTTCTACAGAAAAGTATGAACGGAAGGTCTCCGGACAACAGTTTCGGCGCCCGGAATTTACGAAAATCTGTAAAAAAAGAATACTATTCCCCTTTTTTTCTGTTATAATGAAAGGAATCTGCAGGCATATTCCGGCCAACTGCCCGCAAAAATAACGTAAGGAGAGCATCATGGACAATATCCTCTTAATCACCACGGATCAACAGCGTTTTGACACGGTAAACGCCTGGGGAAACCGGAGCATTTTTACCCCTCATCTAAACTACATGGCTGCCATGGGCACCAGTTACACCGGCTGCTACGCGGGCTGCCCCATCTGCGTCCCCTCCCGCACCACCATCATGACAGGGGCGGAGAGCTACGAGAGCGGTGTCATCTCCAACGGCACCCGGCACTCCGCCAGGCCGCGCAGAATCTCCTCCCCGGACGCTTTCCTCACCTCCTCCGGATAGGCGGATATCCAGGAAATTGGATACGCAGTTTCCTCTTTTCCCTCCAGGAAGTGTTGAAGAAGTCCTTCCCACTCCTCCCGGCTGATCTCGTTTCCCTGGGCGTCAAAACAGGTTTCCGTCCAGGAGTCCTCCCTTTGGGCCTGTCTGTGCAGGCCTCTGTACACCATGCTGTATACGCAGCCATTCTTCAGATAATAAGCGCCTTCGCTGCAGAAGCTTTCGGCATATCCGTTTCGTGTATTATCGGAAGCCATGTAGTAAACTGTGCCTTCCTCATCCCGAAACGCCATTCCTCCGGAACCGCTCACTCCAATGTCCAGTTCGGAAAATCCGTCATACCGCTCCTGCGGCAGTTCCTTTATCCCGCTGCCGGAATCTTCCACCTGATAAAAATGATTCTCGGAAAACAAACCGGTTCCCGCCATCAACTGCACCAACAGCTCCAGTCTGCCGTCGCCGTCCAGATCACACACCGTATATCCGAAGACAAATGAATCGTAATCCCGGGGTGCCCACTGCTCCTTTGTCCCGGCAAATATCTCCAGCTGCCTGCGAATATCCTGATCCAGAGAGCTAAAATCAGGCGCCTCCTCCTGGATTTCCTCCAACACCTGGGAAATACTCTGATTCTTTCCCTCTGTATTCAGTGCAAAGCACAGCTGATGCATGTAGCGGAAAGTCTCCTCCCCGCCCTTGTATATCCGCACTTCCTGATGCCCGTCTCCCGCATTCTCTCCGCTTACCTGCTCATAAGTACAGATAATCAAAATATCCGTGTATCCGTCCTGATCATAATCTTTAAACGCTACAGCGTCAACTCTGTCAAAACGGTCATTCACCCTCACATTCCCGTCTTTTACTTCCGGAAGCAGGAACGCTTCTTTGCCCTTCCGTTCAAGGCTGAAGGTCACATCCTGCTGAAAATTCTCCAGGATATCCGGCTCATAGGACACAAATTCCACTTCCCCCCAGCTTTCCAGTTCCAGGGAAAAACTCTGCTCCCGGATCTTCCGGATTTCCTTCAGGTCATCCGTGTTTTCGAAAAAACGATTGGAAACAAACCGGTATTCATCACCGTTTTTCTCCAGTGTAACAATACAGTCGGAAACATAATCTCCGCCCGCCTTGAAACGAAGTTCATAAACTTCTCCTGTCCGCGTTCCCCCGGTACAGACAAAGGCACAGAAATTGGTATCTCCGTGTTGAAATACATAGCTGTCCGATTTCTCCAGGTAAATCCAGTCCGGTTTCTCCGCCATATCCGCCAGACCGATTCCTGCCCTGCGCTGCAGAAACGACTCTATCTGCTCCGTTGTCAGCCTGGTTATATCCGTTTCCACAGGGAATGCGGCCTCTTCATATTCCTTCCGCTCCTCTTCCGTAAGCGGCTTGGACTCCATGCCCGCTCCGTTGTACAGAATCTCGTTCAGATCCGCCTCCCGCACATGTTCATATTGGGACAGCAGAAATCCATTGTTTTCCGCCCGATTTGCGAAATCCGTAAATTGTTTCCTCTCTTCTGCCGTCAGTTCCGCTGTCTGCGTCTTCTCTGCCTCCGAACCGGATTCTGGGGCAGTCTCCGTTTGGAATGAGGAATCCGCTCCCCTGTTTCCCCCTGCGAATTCACCTGCGGACTCGTTTGCGTCCCCGCCTGCGCACCCTGTACACAGAATAAGTATCCACAGACATAATCCTGTAATGTTAGGCCGTTTCTTCATTATTATACACTCTCCCTGCTGTTGCTTCACTGTAAGTTCCCTTTTCCTGAACAATCTGCCCGAAAACAGGCCTGTTCACAAAATGATTATATCACCCCGCAAAACCCGGCGCAATTACCATTCTCTTCAAAACTTACT